>JAJRUY010000134.1 GCA_024277555.1 Gammaproteobacteria bacterium
AGCGACACCGAGGCAGCAAACACCATCCCCGCGATTATCCAGCTGGGCAAATTGCGAATGCGCCAGAACATGACGAAAGCCAGTATCGCCGGAATCGCTGCAAACCGCGCCATGCCAGTAGAGCGACTCATGGAGCCACCAGCTATCTCTCCGGCGCGGTTCACGATGCCATAACCGGATTCTACCTCGAACAGCATCTCCCTGGCGATGAACAGCAACAGCAGCAGCACCGCTGTTGCAATAGCCCAGCTGAGAATATTCAGGCGGGCAAGCTGCTCCAGAGCCTTGCCCCCCTTGATGGCAAACAGGCGCACCATGGCCAGCACCGCCAGGAAGGAAAACCCCCAATAGGCCGTATTGAACCAGGGATCCACCCGGTAGGATGCGAGCAGCATGGCGAGCCCATAGGCCCAGAAAAACGCTTCCGGCGCGGTCAGTCGGGAAACGGGGTTTTTCCGCGCCGCCACTATCATCAACCCGGCTACCACCAGCACCATCAGGGGCACAATGGCCCGTAATGCGTTGATCGTCTCCATGCCACCGGAAGAAAACCCGGAAAGACTCCATGGGCCGGTGTTGATCGCCGCCCACAAGGCCAGCCACATAAGCACCGGCAGGTTGGCATATTGGGAGAACACCCTTTGCAGAAATGTTTGTCTGGCCATCACCTATGTGTTCTGTTTTCCCGTCATCACAGTCTGGTAAACGTCTGCAATTACCGCAGCTTTCTGTTCCCGGGAAAAGTCCCCAACCCGCCGAAGCGCGCCTTTCGCCAGCATACGGCGCCTGGACTCGTCCTTGCCCAGCACAGCAATAGCTTTCGCAAGATCTGCTATCAACTGCGCCGGACTGTTCACCGGCAGTTTGATTCCACAATCATCGTTTACCACATCAGAAAAGCCACAATGATCCGGACAAATTACCGGCATCCCCAGGGACAGGGCTTCCAGCAACACGCTGGACGTCAGATCCTTGAGACTGGTAATGACAAACACATGCCCCCTGGACATGACATCCAATGCCTCACTCCGTAGCAGCATCCCGTGCCAACGGCAATGCTGTTCCACACCCAGTTCACGGCATTGATCTTGCCAGGAATGGGTCAATGGCCCCTGCCCAAGAATATCCAGATGCCAAGCATTGCCTTTTTCCATATGTGCGAGTGCCCGCAACAGCAGTGGCAAAGCCTTTCCGGGCAGGTGTTCACCGCTCCATACCAGGCGCAGGGGTTGACCTTGTTCCCTTGGGGTTATTGGCTGTGCAGCCCCTTCCGGCGGGCCAACCTCGCAAATCACCCGGCTGTCCACCCCGTACCAGCGCCGGATTTCTCTTTGAATGCCGCTGGTCGCAGCAATCACCGCATCGGTCTGTCGAAACGCCCTGCGCGATGAACGCAATAAAATGCGCTGTGCTGCATTCACCAGGTTGCGCCCGGCGTAATAGACAGCTCCGCGGATGCCAAACACGGGAAAAAATCGCCACGGGGTATTTTCCAGCCCACCGACGGGACCCCAGACAAAGGGAACATCCAGCTTCCACAAATGACCAGGGAAACGAAACCCCACATAGGTCAATTGATGGGCCAGCACAAAATGCTCTGCTTCGTGAACCTCACGGGCGAGTGTAAACGCATCCCTGAGCCACAGCATATAGGCCAGATTCATCACCGGCTTGAGCATGGAGCCTTCAACTCTTCGCCAGTTCGGCGTGGGTTGGAAGTGCCAGGGCTTATGTGGCACATACAGGAATCGAACATTGTTCAGCTGCCCGGGATGCTTTTGCAGATAATCTTCAATATCAGATTGATGAAAGGACGCCACCAGCACCCAGGGATCACAAAAAGTGGCGATGCTTCTTACCCAGTTCCAGCCCACGCCCTCTTCTGACCCCTTGCAAGGGTTGCAGGCATAGGCCGAGACCAAAACCTTTGGTTTATGGCTCGGGGAAGTCATCTGGACAATTGCAATGGAGGCAATTCATGGTTCACTCGCATGTTGTCCACACCATATGCAATGCGCATTAGCGACGAAAGATGCCGTGCAGCATTCCAGCCAAATTTCCTTTTGCTCGATAATAGCTGCCCTTGTTTTTAATGGTAATCACATCGGCAAGGGTCATGAATGTGCGCACGAACAAGCCCGCATAACAACGGGCAACGGAAAGATTATGCTTTTTCACAAAGAACAAACGGTTTCTGACTTCCATCTTTCCAAAATCATAAAGCCTGTGCTTATCCCACTCATCATGATGATGAAAATGACGGAATCTGGCATCGGCAACAATCATCAGGGTACACTCCCGACTCACGCCATAACTAAAATCCAGATCTTCCAGATAACTGTATCCCTGGAAAAAAGGATCGAAGCGATGTCTATTCAAGACTTTGCGCCGCCAGACAACGGCACCGGTACCCACCCATTCCGCCACAGTATCTTCGTCTACGCTTCCAATCCGCGTATGCCAACCACTGGGAGCCACGGCGCCAGCTTCCGCACGATACAAACCAAGCCTGCTTGCCAAACCCGATCGCTTCAATCCCCAGCCATTGTTTGGCTCTAGACCCATAAAATTAAAAGCCGCTCCGCAGACATCCTCCGGGGCCTGACTCCAGAAAACCTGCATCTGCTCGAGAGCATCCTTATCGAACACAATATCATCATCCGCAAATCCGATCAGTTCAACATCTGGCGCAACATGCTGCAAACCGGCATTACGTTGAGCGGCAGCTGACGGCTCACCGGTAAAGATCTGATAACTGATTACCAGACCAGGAAACTCACGCTTCAATTCCAGTTGGGGTTCATCACTGGAATCGATGACAATCACCTGGGCTGGACGTACAGTCTGTTCGGACAGATTGCTTAGCAACGCCCGTATATCCCTGGGGCGATTGCGGGTGGGGATGATCAGGCTAACCCGCATATTTCACCAGAACGCTCGAAATGTCGGTATTTATCTATACTATTCATTATCTTGTGTTGAATTGGGCCAGGCTATACTTTGTACCAATCACGCTATCCAGTTTTTCCCGGGATCTTTCCGCCCAGATTGCCCGAACAGCCTGCAAGCCGATGAATAACATCGGCTTTTGCCCGTTCGAACAATCTGAACGAAAATCTCTCCGGGAAAAATCCGGGTTCCGGTGAAACATGCGGGCTAAATGTACTGAGATCCATTTTTTTACCTATCATTTAAGGGCACCTCGAAAAATACATATTTCGTCACTCCGGCGAAAGCCAGAGTCCAGACAAATCAACAGGTTGTGGATACCGGCCTGCGCCAGGATGAGCATGGTTTTTGGGTTAAGTAAGCGCCATTCATACCAGCCCCCAATTCTTTGCACCGGCATATTTCCAATAGTGCCTGTAATCCTGACCACCTCGTTTCTCACTGGCGTAACGACCAGCAAACGGTCAGGCATGATGCCATCCTTGCACAACCTGGCATATGCGCTCCATGTAGCTTTCTACCGAATACTTTTCTGAAAGCGCTTTTAATCGGCGATGAATTTTTTTCTGTTCTTCCAAATCACTCAGTATGCGATGTATCTTATAAACAGCATCAGTATTGTCCTTGTACAAGAGCGCTGGCATTTCCAGGATGTCAGATTGCCCTCCACTATCATGCGCCCAAACTACACACCCGGCTTTCATCATCTCGATCAGCACACCAGGAAAGGCATCACCCCTACAAGCATGGATGCCGAATGCATGTTCGGCCAGCAATCTGGCTTTTTCCTTTCCCTGTTGTCTGCCTTCCATGCTGATCCAGTCTTTGTTTCTGGAAATGAGTGCCTGCAATAATGTAATGTATGCTTGGTTGTCGCCATCGCCGATAATATGCAAGTGCAGGTCATGCCCCTTTTCTCGTACACCAGACAGTATCGCAATGATGTCCTCTATCCGCTTTTCTGGCACCAGACGCCCCAGGCACACAAATCCAAACCGCTTCTTGTCCCATGAGAGCGCAGGAAAATCACCTGGAACCGGTGAAGGCAACACCTGGCTATCCACACCGTACCTTTCTTTCATTAATCCGGATACCCATGGAGATACGGAAAGCATCAAATCCTCGCCTGCAAACAGGTTACGGCCGGAAGAGTTCTCCAGCACCCTGGCCAAACCCAGATAAATTTTTCGAATCGCAGGATTGTTGTAGATCGCCCCCGGAGGATAGGGATGCAAAGTCTCGCGCAACTCCCGATCCCAAGAAAAATCGGCAATAAGATGGATGGCTGGCCGGCCAAAATCCGTTGGGCCATAACCGCTGATCAAAACATCATAGTCTCCGGCAATTTTTCGGCAAAAGCGCTGGAACAGCGCGCCACGTATCGCAGCCATGCGGCTATTTTTTTTCATGAAATACGGTAACGGCACTTGAATAATTTTGAATTCCGAAGACTTGAGATCAGTTCCATAATAATCGTTGAGCGCGTTCAAATTGTACCGGCCAGCTGTTATCAAAGTAACATCATATTGCTCTTTCAGCGCCTGGATTCCCCAAAGCACACGTTTTTCCGACCCGCCCCATCCCAGGCGCACATGGGTAATGGCAATGCGCGGCCGCCGCCGGTCATTTTCAGAAACATTTTTACTTACCGTCATAGCGACCTGAACAGGGTTGCCAGCTTCCCGGAAATCATGGGCAAATCAAAAGTTGCTTTAACCACTTGCCGCCCGATAATGCCCATTCTCCGCCCCTGCTCCCTGTGGGTATACAATTCCACCAGGGCAGCTATCCAATCGTCTTTACTTGCAGCGGCGTAGCCCAAATTGCCCATATCCAGAACCTGCGCATTCATTCCTACCGGCGATACCACCACCGGCTTTTCCATCGCCATATACTGAAGCATTTTAAAGGCGCATTTGCCCTTGGCCCATTCACTATCTTGCAGTGGCATCAACCCTACATCCATGGCCTGTAGATCAGTCACCTCATCTTTTTCATTCCAGGGTTTGAATAAAACCCGATCCTCTCCCAGCTTTGCAAAGGATGGTTTTCGATCCGAAATCACCAACAGCCTGGACTGTGGGCATGCCCTGAAAAATTCAGTAAGGCTGTCTTCTATTGATTCCAGATAAACAAGATTCCCTTGCGAACCCATCCATCCCAGGGTGAAGACGCTGTCCTGTTTTTGTTTTGATCTTGCAGGTTGAAAAATCCTGGCGTCAATAGCAGTGGGAACAACATGTACATTGGCACTATACGCGCCAAACCAATCTGCAAGATAGTCATTCCCCACTACCAATATATCAGCCCGTTGCGCCAGCTTTCGTGCAACACTGCTGCCAAAGGGCGGGGTTAGCCAGATCGCATCATCCACATCTGCAACCAGGGGCTTTCCCAATAGCAATTCCAGCGTCGCGTATCCCGGTAGTAGTTCCTTGTTCAGCCAGGTCATATCTGCGGAACGACTTTTCAGGATGCCCGGCAATCGTGTCCACAGCTTTGCTCCCTGCCACAAGGCATACAACGGCAATACCTGGCGGTTGGTCAGAAACGACGGTTTGCCGGGCAACCCGGCCCATTTATCTATGGCGGGACAGTATTCCCTCACATCAACATCCAGTTGTGCAAGCGGACGGATATGCTGTCGGATGCGGAATCGGGTCGATGGCAGATTTCGCCCAGATGTGATTGCCGCCACATCAATCATCACTGATTCGCCGCGCCCAAACTGTCATGCGCCCGGTCTGCCCGAACCATGCCAAAACCACAGACAAGGGAAAAAACAGATAGTGCAATTTTCCTGCCTGTGAAGGATAGTTTTTCATCCAGGCAACCACCCTGTTGTTATAACCTTTCTGGTAAAGCATCTGTCCCATCCCGCCGAACCAGTTGCTCAAAAGCCGTTGGTGGTACACTTTTTCAAGCCGCCATCCACCTGCATATAGAACTTTGGCTAGTGTTTTGGGTGTATAGTGATACAGATGGTTGGGCAATTGAAGCGCATATCCATATCTATGGAAGAGTGTAAAGTCCGCTGATCCGGCATTGGGTACGGACAATACCAGCCAGGCGTTCTTGTCCGCCCAATTACCCAGTTTTTTTAGTACCGCAACAGGGTCGTGCAAATGTTCCAGCACCATCCAACCGACGATCAGATCAAAAGGCCACCCTGGATCAGGAGCATCTTCCAACGCTCCGGTATAAACATCCAGCCCTGCGGCACGGGCATTGTCAGACGCAACTTGAGAATACTCGATACCAAAGACCCTCCATCCCTTGTGTTTCATTTGTTGCAGGAAGGCGCCAGATGCACAACCAATTTCCAGCATATTAGCCGGAGGGATTACCGGCAATCGCTGGACATTCAACTCGAGCAATCGGCGGGCCAATCGTCGCACAGCGGAGGAGCTAACCCGCATAGGCCAGCTCGGATTGGCTATGGTCCCCTGGTACGGTCCATAGTCATCCGGGTAGTAATAGCTCATGCTTTCCGGCGCAGGTCTGGGGTTGGTTCGTGTCAAACCACAATCATTACAGCAAACAACCCGGTATTCGCCCGGCAATCCATGCAGCAAGTCGCATCCACTGAATAGCCTTGTATCTCCAGAATTACATCCAAGAATACAGGGATTGTCTTCAGTGACCACCTGTGGCGGCGCAAACAATTTTTCAGGTTTTTCCCGAAATCTGTTTTTCACATTGATGCATTTATTGCCGGCATTCTTCATTTTCGCGCCATCCAGGATAACAAAGCAGGCACATAGTCTTTCAATCCCAGCCGCCACGACCAAAGCAGGGAGAGAAGCACCAGGGGAATACCCGTCAACACCAGCATAAGAATGTCCAAATCCAGCATAGTACTTATGAGAGCCGCACTTACGACTAAACCAAATCCGAATAGTACCTGTCCCGGAGGAAAAGCCCACGCACCACTCCTGTTTCCCAGTAACAGCATATCCACAACAGAGCGGATCGACCATGCAAAGGCTGCACCCAGAATGCCCCATTCCCTTGTCATCAAATACAATATCAGGAGAAAGGGAAACAGTTCCGCAAGATGAATCCCTGCTACAACTTTTGGCTTTCCCACCCCCTGTAGTTTTGTATGAAACACCTTGGCCAGAGAATTTGCCCAGAAACCCACAATCAATAGCTGGGCCACCCCAATTGTTTGCACCGAGAACTCCGTATCAATCCAGATTGAAAGAAATGGTTGAACCAGAAAAGACATGGCTACCATTATCGGCGTCACCAGAATCAATATTGCAAATACAGCATTCTCAGCCAGCAGCTGCGCACCATGCTCTTCTTCAGCGAAACGGGGGAACAATGCATTGCTCAGGCTTGCCGACAACAATGCCACAGGGGCAATCAGGCTGAACGGCACCACATACAGGACAACAAAGGCCGCACCCTGCAAATGACCAATGACCAGACGTTCCACGCCCGACAACAACGGGGCCAGCAACATGCCCACTGTTACCCAGCTGCCATACTTCCACAGAATTCGGGCAAGGCCCGGCTTCCAGCTTGGTAACATGCTGCCGGGCAAGCTGTTTCTGCAGGCAAAAATCCACAAGAGCAACGCCAGTACCCGTGCGGCAAGAATCGCCTGGGCAATACTTTCCAGATCCGGTGACAAGAAAAATGCCGTTGCCAATGGCAAAATCTGCAGCGCCGTCTTTCCCGAAACATCAACAACATTCAGAAGCAGGAATTTTTTACTGCCAAGCACTACACCTTGCAATGCACCACTGGCAATGGAGGGGATCAAAGACAATGCCACCCAGAACACAGAAGCATGCACTTCCTCTTGCAGGTCTGCATCAACAGCTATCCAGTGGGTCAATACATGACGAAGTGCAAAGTAAAGAAAGAATGCCCCGGCAGCAGCGAGCAACAGGTTCAACATCAAACCGGCCCACAGTGTCTCTATCTTTCTTCTGTCAGCATTCGCCGACAATCCGGCGACCCTGTGGGCAACTGCCCTGCCGATTCCAAAATCAAAAAACCCAAAGTAACCGAACAACAGCCACAGGATACTGAGCACTCCGTAGCGCTCCATGCCAATCAGCTGCAAATACCAGGGTACGCATATCAGCAGCACCGCGAGGGAAACCAGGCTGCCGACAAAATTGTATGCAGTATGTTTCCTGATGCTCACAAGATAACCGAGAACAGCACACCAAAAGGAAATATGGTTCCTGCAAAAAACGCTGGCATACTAGAAAAGCCTGATACCAGAAGGAGGTAGCTGTCCCATCACTGGCGATTTGCCTTTTTTATGTTTGGCCAGTTGGCCACAACCTTGGAAATAAAGCGCGGACCATCAATCATATCCCTGCGCCACAACTTCTTTGGTTCCGCCAAAAAACGCCATGCCCATTCAAATCCAGATTCACCTACCCAATGCGGTACACGCCTTACCTTCCCACTGAAGAAGCCAAAACATGCTCCCACGCCCATGGCTACGGGCACATTCAACTTGTCCCTGTTCTGATAAATCCAATGTTCCTGTTTAGGCAGCCCCAGCCCCACCCACAGAACATCTGGTTTGGCCTCGTTGATCATGTCGATCATCTGCTGCCTTTCTTCCTCGGTATGCTTCCGAAAAGGAGGAGAACAAGTTCCGACAACTTTATGGCCCGTATATTTTTCTTCCAGCTTCTCTTTCAATATCTGAAGCGTTTCCTCTGTATCGCCAAAAAAGAAGCTGCGGTATCCCTTCTCATTCGCCGCTTCGAAATACATCTGCATGAGTTCAGCTGAAGTCGCCCGTCGGGGCAAATCCTTACCCAGCAATTTGGCCAACCAGACTGTTGCTATGCCATCCGGACTGAATAAATCTGCACTGTTTGCAATCTTCTGAAACTCGGGGTCTTCATTGGCAACGTACAAGCCATGAAACCCTGTATTCACCACAAACCGGCAGTGATCCGGCCCGGCCTCGATCCAGGACTGAATGATTTCGAGAACCTGTGGATTCTGCACCAGATGCACCCGAGTTCCCAAGATGTCCATGGTTGGCAAACCAATATCGTTGACTGGCGGGCTGTCCATCAACAACTGCTGTTTATTGCTTGCGCCTTGACTTGCGCTTCTATCCAGGGATAGGTCGTTTCCAGTCCCTTTCGTAGCGAAGCAGAAGCTCTCCAGCCAAGCATTTTTTCATACAGGTTATTATCAGAGTTACGCCCTCGCACACCCAGTGGCCCCGGGATATGCCGGATGGTGATGCTCTTGCCCGCAATGTCTGCTACCATCTGCGCCAAGTCATTGATGCTCACCATTTCCTCCGAGCCGATGTTTACCGGCCCGGTCCAGTCCGAACGTGTAAACCGTATTGTCGCCTCCAGGCACTCGTCCACAAACATGAATGACCTTGTCTGCAGGCCATCTCCCCACATTTCGATCTCTCCAGCATCTTCCACTTCGGCTACTTTTCTGCAAAAGGCCGCCGGCGCTTTTTCCTTGCCATCATTCCATGATCCCTCCGGTCCGAAAATATTGTGGTAGCGGGCAACTCTTACATCCATATCGTAATTCCGGTGGTAGGCGAGATAGAGACGCTCGCTAAACAGCTTTTCCCAGCCATAGTCACTGTCCGGCTGCGCGGGATAAACCGTGTCTTCCGCAGTTGTGGGATTTTCCGGGTCTTCCTGATTGTACTCGGGATAGACGCAAGCAGAAGATGAGTAAAAAATGCGCTTGTTGTTGCGCTTGCGGCAGGCTTCCAGCACATTCAGGTTGATCATTGCAGAGTTGTGCATGACATCTGCATCATTGTCCCCGGTAAACAGATAGCCGGCGCCACCCATATCGGCGGCAAACTGGTAGACTTCATCAAAACGCCGGTCGATGACATGGCTGCAGAAATGCGGATCACGCAAATCTCCCTGGGCAAAATCATCGGCTTGCGTTTCGGCAAATTCGGGAAACTTCAAATCCACTCCCCTGACCCAGAAACCCTCCTGCTTCAGGCGTTTGACCATGTGGCTCCCGATAAAGCCACCCGCACCACATACCAACGCTGTTTTCATCTGTTTGTGCTTCTCCTGGATATAGTAAAATAACCTGCCAAGCCAGCCAGCTTTCAAGCTCCCCTATATGCCGCAACGCCAGCAATCAGCCGATGGCTTCATCTATTCCATACTCAATGGGGAAGTTCCTTTGTGGCCTGATGCACCAATCCCTGCTTTTGCAGACAATCTTCAACAGGAACTCCATCTGCAGGGCTTGTACCCCTTGATTTACCATCTGTGCAAGAATGTTCCAGCATGGAAAACTTGGCCTGCCGACATCCGTGGACGGGCGAGAAAAGCAGCCTTTCATCATGCGGCCCATGATCTGGCTGTGGAAGCCAAAATCCACCGCCTGCTGACAAGATTGCAGGAATCGGGGATTCGACCCATTGTACTAAAAGGATCGGCAATCGCCTATACCCATTACCGGCAGTATGGGGCGAGAACCAGGGGTGATATTGATCTTCTTTTCCCCCGCAGCAAACTTGCCGCCGCCTTCCGGATATTGGAAGCAGAGGGCTATGAGTACATTTATCGCCAAGGCTATCTGGGGCAGGAGCTGGGATTCAGGGATACCTCCCCGGGGCAAAAAAACCTGCCACTGGATATTCATTGGAGAAGCAGCAGTTATGTGCTACTGGCGCATCTGCTGGACTATGACGAAATAATTGCCTCCGCCGTAAGCATTCCAGAGCTGGCTGACATGCCCTGCGCCATGAGTCCGGTTCATGCGCTGCTACATGCATGCATCCATTGGGCCAAGCACACCGCCAGCGGCGACAGTATCCGGATACTGTGGATGTACGATGTATATTTGCTCGCCAGGGAACTGGATGACGGTGAGATGCAGCACTTCATCCAAAGTGCCGCCAGGAAGAAGGTCTGCCGGATATGCGCGGCCACCATTGCTTCGGTGAAGCAGGCATTCCCCTGCAAGAATTTTGATATCTTGCATGGCAATCTGAGCAAAACCCAGCAGCAGGAACCAGGTGCAAGAATGCTTGAGCGCCATGCCGCCAGCTTTGCCGTTAGCGATATTCTGTCTTCCGGAAACGGCGCGGTGCTGCGAAAAAGCCTTCAGGACATTCTGCTTCCGCCTGGCGCCTATATGCTGAGGTTCTACGGCAAGAAGAGTCCGTTGTGGCTACCCTGGCTGTACATGCACAGGCTGTCGGATGGATTGATTGAATATGCCAGACGCAAGCCCGGCAAATAACCTACCAGTCATCCAGGGACAAGTCATTTCTTGGTCGGCGAATAGCTGGCACGGAAACTGCGGGGACTTGCATACGCCTGGTTCTGGTCTTTCTGCCTGATCTTTCCTCAAGCTCCATCTCTTCCGTGTTTTCTTTCAGGAATACCGCCAGCAAAAATGCAAAATAGATGGCATTGGCTGGTTTGTGCAGATTGAAGTCTACAAAAGAATGCAGAATCAGCAAGAACACTCCGATGCCAGCGCCAGCCTGGGCATACCGGAATGTACGCCAGCGCCCCTTTATCCACAGCCGGCGCCAGCCAATCGCATACATACCCAGTCCCGCAAGGATAAGAATGAAGGCCAGCACTCCAGCGTCGAATATCCATTCCAGATAATCATTGTGCGCATGATTGACGAAAGCATCGATACTGGCGGGCTGAAAATGCGGATAGATTTCCGGATATGCACCGACCCCTGCACCAACGGGGAAATATTCCATCGCACCTTGCACAGATGTCGCATAGATACTCCAGCGCGAATCCTCCACAGGATCCATGGAAAAACGATCCAGTATGGGAGCGAGACCAATTTCCACCGTCAGCACAACGATTACCGCAATCGTGGTTCCATAAGTACCATATACATTGCTCCCACCCAGGCGGCGTGCAAACACTATCAAGACCAGAAGCAACCCAAGCATGGTCAGGGCAATACCGGCTCGGGAGCGCGTAAATACCAGGCACAATATTGCCAGGATACCAATCACGGCATAGATGCTGGCCTGATGCCCTCTGGCAGTAGCGAGGAAACCCAGCCGCTTGCGCCAGGAAGCTTGAGCAGAACCGAGCCGGTGCTGGCCTACTGTTGCTGCAAGCAATGCCAGCACCACCGGAAACAGCATTTCCAGAAGCCCCGCCAGATGATCTCTGTTCAGATAAGTGCCTGCAGCAGCCTTGATGCCGAACTCATTGGCTATATAAAGCGAGCTGATGCCTCCTCCATATTGCATGAGGCTCAACACTGACTGGAACACAGCCATGCCAAGTGCCACATAAATCAACTTTAGAAGATCCTTTCGCGGCAGGCTGATAGTGGCGGCAAATACAAGCAGCGGCGGCAACAGCGCCCACAACGCTGCTTCGGTATTGTTCGGCGCCAGCGTGGCAGTACGCCAGCCCTGCTCACTGCCCATGCCGATTGCCTTATAGATTTCAGCAAAAGCCTCACGCCCCGGCAGTTGCTGCCACAGCCCAACCGGCATGGGGATCAGCATCAGCACCGGCAGTATGAGAATTCCTCCCAGCATTACCAGATGCGCGGTTCCCAGTTGCAGCAATTCTGACGGCCGCATCAGCATCAGAACCAGAATGCCCAGCGAAAGCAGCTCCAGCATCAGCAGCGGCAGCGGAAGGTTACCGGCGCGAAACAGGGGCGCCAACAGAAGCATCAGCGCCAGAAGCCAGAAGACACCCTGTCTATATGTGGAGAGAGAATTTTGCATTAGCCCGCATTTCTCACCGGGGTTCGGAAATTCCGGTCAATCCGGCGCTGAAGGAAAACCAGATTCAAGGGCTGATGGGTGGAGGTGGAGGCACTGGATCATCTGCGCCCGGAACAATCCCGAGTACGACCCCCGTGCCAATAAAGGTAAGCACATCTGCCGTCGTCTGGTTGCCAAAGATTGCGGGCGTACAGTTACCAACAGGAGCGGATGCCGCAACAGGACATTTTTCAGCATCAATTCCCACAACTTCGAGGCCGTCCCAGACCTCGTTACAACCATTGAAATAGGATATTTCCACATGGGAGTTCTCCGGCACCCGCAGCTTGACCCCGTTCTTCAGCTCATAGCCTTTTTCGGCCGGATGAAAACCCTGGCCCTCATCAACAAAGGCCTCACCCTCAAGCTCTTTCAAAACCGCAATCGGGCAACTGTTTTCATCCACGGCAACCTTTTTTTTTCCTTCGTAGACAACACTGCAGGCACCCTTGTAGTTTACTTCTGCCTTGCCATCAACTTTCAGTTGGTCACCATGTTTCAGAACCTCTCCTTCCTGACCGATATGGAATTTCCCATCACGCATTACCAATACAGAGCCTGTTATCCGGCTGAGGATAATAGCAAGCTCATCCGCGCCACCAGCCCCTCCACCCATACAGGGAATCCACAAACCCGCCAGAGTGGGACAGCTATCGACATCAATATCAACGATCTTTGCACCCTTCCAGGTTACCTCGCAGCCACTGTCGAAAACCACCTTGACCTCTGCTCCTTCCATAATCATCAAGCGATCACCATCAGATACCCGCTGCCCGGTCTCAACGGGCAAATAGCGGTCTTCCTGAAACAGCAATACGTCACCTTTCACAGAAGCCAACACGGCATTCTGGGTATCCTTTGCCAGCACACCACTTGCCTGCAGCACAAGTGCCATTACCAATGTTGATAGAATCGCTTTCATTCGCAATATGTTTGTCACTCAAAAGGACGAGGTAAATGCCCAACTCGGGATTCCCGAAAAAACCTGTTCTCAACAACAACTTGTACTACGTCGCAATGCTAGATGCTAGCATTACAGTGCTTATCATCCAAGAACTTACGTCATTATTGAAGCCCTGAAGGTGCATCATTTGGATGCCGGGTCAATAACTACCCTTCTTTTACCCGTTGAATACCCAACTCCTCCCTATTCCATACAGGGACACGCTGGGCGCTCTGAAATCATTCCAGTTTGCGGATAGACAAGCGGTCAAACCACAGCTCTCCCTCAACAACACG
>JAJRUY010000135.1 GCA_024277555.1 Gammaproteobacteria bacterium
TCATTCTGCGTGATCGGAACCGTCAGTTCATATTCGACGAGAACCTTCCAAACGGCCAGGCCATTGTCCTCATTCTGAATGAACTCCTCAGGAATGATCCCCTGGTCCAGCAGCCCCTCAAGATGAGAACAATATGACTCTCCATCCTCTTTGGAATCAAACGTCAGATAGATTGGCTTCGGCAACAAGCCTTTCCTCTTGATGATAAATTCAAACTTGCTTCCACGCAGTCTACAGGTTGCCATTTTTACATATCCTTTTATAACTCATGTAATCGGCAATATTAGAATATACCGGGTGGTTTTGCCACCCCAGATAGGCATTTTTAAACGGTTTTATACTGTTTTAGGCGGGCTTTCCATGAATTGCAGGCAAAGAAAAAGGCGCTAAAAAGCGCCTTATCTTTTTGATTTTATTAGTATTTTATATGGAGGCTGAGCCCGGAATCGAACCGAGGTCCACGGCTTTGCAGGCCGCTGCATAACCACTCTGCCACTCAGCCATTGAGTGTGACGGCTTCCATGCTGTCAAAACGAAAAACCCCGCCGGGCCGCGGGGTTATCGAGATTCTGGAGCGGGAAACGAGATTCGAACTCGCGACCCCAACCTTGGCAAGGTTGTGCTCTACCAGCTGAGCTATTCCCGCTTGGTGAGGCGGTATTCTACTGGCGCCGCCACAGTTGTCAAGCATCGGCATCATTTTTTCTATCCTCCGCAAGGCTTGGCCAGGCAGCGCGCAGATACACCATCATCGACCAGAGAGTCAGTACCACCGCCACATACAGCAACAGCTCACCAATGCGATAGATCGGCAGCCCAAACAAATCGTGGCGGTATATCAGCAGCGTGATAGCCCCCATCTGCGTGGCGGTCTTGAATTTGCCTACCCAGGATACCGCGACGGTGCAGCGGGAGCCCAGTTCGGCCATCCACTCCCGCAGGGCGGAAATGGTGATCTCGCGGCCAATGATGACCGCAGCGGAAACTGCCATCCAGGGGGAAGGATTGTCAGCCACCAGCAGCACCAGTGCGGTTGCCACCATGAGCTTGTCCGCCACCGGATCCAAAAAGGCTCCCAGAGGCGAAACCAGCCCCATGCGGCGCGCCAGATAACCATCCAGCCAGTCTGTGAATGCCGCAATCGTAAATATCAGCGCAGCCATCTGGTGATTCCAGGGAGCGGGCAGGTAAAACAGGGCGACGAAAACCGGGATCATAATGATCCGGGAAAACGTTAACAAATTCGGTATGCTCCACATTATTCTTTTCCGTGAAATGCCTGATAAATTTTTTCTGCCAGCTTGTTACTTATACCGTTTACTGTGGCGATATCCTCCACTCCAGCACTGGACAGTCCTTGCAAGCCACCAAACTGTTTCAGCAACATCTGGCGCCGTTTCTGTCCGATTCCAGAAATATCTTCCAGAACAGAATGCGTGCGGGCTTTGTTGCGCCGCTGCCGGTGGCCGGTAATGGCAAACCTGTGCGCCTCGTCCCGAATATGTTGAATCAGGTGCAGCGCCGGAGAATGGGCGCCAAGTATAAGTGGCTGCTGGCGTTGCAACAAGAAAAGTTGCTCCATTCCCGCACGCCGCTCGGCCCCCTTGGCTACAGCTACCAGTAAAACGCCATATACACCGATTTCGGCCAGTATTTCTGCAGCTGTGGACAGCTGCCCCTTGCCACCATCGATAAACAGGATATCCGGCAGCCTGCCCTCACCGGAAAGAACGCGGCTATAGCGTCGCCGCAGCGCCTGGGCCATGGCGGCATAGTCATCCCCCGGCGTAATATCCTTGATGTTGAAGCGCCGGTAGTCGCTCTTTAACGGTCCTTCCGCATTGAATACCACACAGGAAGCCACTGTTCTTTCTCCTGCCGTATGGCTGATGTCAAAACACTCCATGCGCGTTGGCTGCTCATCCAGACCCAGCGCCTCCTGCAAAGCTTCCAGGCGCACCCGGGCATTGCTGTTGCCGGCAAGACGGCTGTGCAGGGCAATCTCTGCATTATGCACAGCCATCTTCAGCCAGCGTGCTCGTTCACCCCGTAGCGCCTGGCGCAAATGCACCCTTTTACCCGCCTGCTGTCCCAAGGTTTCCTGCAGCAGCTCCTGATCCTCCATCGGGTGGCTGACGAGAATCTCTGCTGGCACCTGCTTCCCCAGATAATACTGCGCAATAAAAGCGGAAAGTATTTCCCCGGCCTGCCGTCCCTTGCTGCCATGGGGGAAAAACTGCTTGTTGCCCAAATTCCTTCCCTGGCGGATAAAGAACACCTGTACACAGGCCTGCTCTTCTCCTGTGACGCAGGCAACAATGTCCAGATCACCTTTTTCACCACTGACGTACTGACGTTCCTGCACCTTGCGTATGGCTTCGATCTGATCCCGGTAGCGTGCTGCCTGCTCGAATTCCAGGTCTGTAGAGGCCTGTTCCATGCGTTCAACAAGGCCGTTCACCACGTCATGGGCCTTGCCTTGCAGGAACAATACAATATCATGCACATCCTGCATGTAGTCCTGCCGCCCGATCAAGCCCACACAAGGGCCGGAACAACGCTTGATCTGATGCTGCAAACAGGCACGGGAGCGATTGCTGTAGTAGCTGTTTTCACATTGGCGCACGGGAAACAGCTTCTGCAACAGATACAAAGTTTCCTTTACCGCTGCGCTGCTGGGGTATGGGCCAAAATAACGCCCCCCACCCTTGCGCGCACCACGATAAAAACTGATGCGGGGAAAATCGTCATCTGACAGATGGATATAGGGGTAGCTTTTGTCATCCCGCAACAAAATATTGTAGCGGGGCTTGAGTTCCTTGATCAGATTGTTTTCCAGCAGCAGCGCCTCCGCCTCGGTATGCGTCACCATGATTTCAATCGTATGAATCCGCGACACCATGGTTTGAATGCGCAAATTGCCGGAGCGCTGAAAGTAACTGCTGACACGGCGCTTGAGATTTTTTGCCTTGCCCACGTACAGAACCTTGCCATCAATGTCGAGCATGCGGTACACGCCCGGACGGTGGGTCAGGGTCTTGAGAAATGTCGTGTAATCGAAGGAAGGATTCTTTTTTGCCATGATTCCAACACAGTGTACAACACCAGGAGCTTGCCGCAGAACAGGCCTGGGCGTAAAGCACCGGCCAAAGAGCTTATCGGGCTGGTTTTGTTATCGTTCGTCCTAGCCCGGATTTCTCACCGGATTGACGAGCCCTCGCTGGTTCTTTGAATCCACAAGGCATTTTACTCAGTCGGCAATACACCCTGGTATTGCGCTCCTTCGCAAAATCCCTTGTGAATCCAAAGCCCTGCGCGATCATCTCGCCACCCGGTGAGAAATCCGGGCTAGGAGTCTGTCGGATTTAGGGGGATCGAAGTAAAAAAGAGGGACAGCGAAGATGATTTTCCATGATTTTGAGGAGCATAGTGGGCGCTATGTGACGAAAAATCAGGGAAAATCAGACCGCTGTCCCGCTTTTGCAGCCGATTCAGCCTCCTAGTAACTGTCCGGCACGCTCGAACACTTGCCGGAACATCAATGGCGTCAGGCGCCTGGTCTGAGTATTGTAGCGGCTGCAATGATAGGAATCGAGCAGCAGCTTTCCCTCTTCCAGCTCATGTTCAGCTCCGTGGGCAAAAGGGAAATCCACCTGGCGCTTGCCCATGGCCGCTACCACGGCGCGATGGGCAATGCCTCCCAATGCCAGAACCACGCTTGCGGACGGCAATGACCGTAGTTCCCGCTGCAAAAAGGTATTGCACTCTCGTATTTCGCTGCCAAGAGGCTTGTTCTGGGGCGGAAGGCATTTTACCGCATTGGTGATACGGCAATTTATCAGTTGCAGGCCATCATCCACATGTGTCGATACTGGCGCTGTGGAGAACCCACAGGCAAAAAGCGTTTCGTACAACAGGATGCCCGCATGATCACCGGTAAAAGGACGGCCTGTGGC
Organism: Gammaproteobacteria bacterium; assembly: GCA_024277555.1. Classification (GTDB taxonomy): domain Bacteria; phylum Pseudomonadota; class Gammaproteobacteria; order Chromatiales; family Chromatiaceae; genus Thiolapillus. The sequence continues at coordinate 3,957 of JAJRUY010000135.1, forward strand.
ATTGGCACCATGCATGCCTGGCGCCAGACCTACGATCAGCAGGCGTGCAGCTGAATCGCCAAAAGGAGCAACCGGGCGGCAGTGATAGCCCTGGTGTTGCGCCTTTACCTCCAGCAGAAAACCCGCCAGGCGTGAACAGGCCTGGCAATCCGGGTCAAATTCAGCAACTTTCATCCATTCAGCTCAATCAATCCATGGCTCAGGGCGAAATGCGTCAACTTTACATCGTTATGAATTTCAAGTTTTTCAAACAGGCGGGTGCGGTAGGTGCTGATGGTCTTCGGACTAAGAAACAGCGCATCGGAAATCTGCTGGGTAGTGCATCCTTTGGTAATCATCAACATGACCTGCATTTCCCGGGGGGAGAGTTTGGCCAGAGGGGTTGATTTGCCCTTGTTTACCAGCGATGAAAGACTCAGGCGCCGAGCCACTTCGTTGCAGATGTAATGCTCTCCCCGCATCACCCTACGGATCGCCTGGGACAATTCTTCCGCCGGACAACCTTTGGTCAGGTAGCCTGACGCTCCTGCATCCAGGAGTTGATCGGGAAAGGGTTGATCGTCCAGCGCCGTCAGGGCGATCACCTTGCTTTCAGAATCGATGCGAAGAATGCGGCGGGTCGCCTCTATGCCGCCAATACCTGGCATGTTCACATCCATCAGTATCACATCCGGCGGAGTCCGGCGCACAAACTCCACTGCGTCTTCTCCATTTCCCGCTTCCGACACCACTGTAATGCCTTCCTGGGCATCGAGAATGCTCTTCATTCCCGAGCGGAACAATGCGTGGTCATCTACCAGTAGAATCTGAATCATCTCTCTCCTTACACTTCATCAAGAGCAGCTTAAACAATATCTGACCTATCCTACTCCATGGCAATACCCATTTCCAACCGCAAACATATCCAATACCTGTCTCACTGATGTAAACTTGCAGCATCAAAGCAACTGTACTTTCCCTGTGGCTACCGATCAACACAACCCCGCCGACAAACTTCGCGCCTTTGCCGGAGAGACTTTCCACATCACCATCAAGGGAGACTGCATGGTGCCTGCACTGAATGATGGTCAACAGGCGCCAGTGCGGCAATCGCATCTATACATACCTGGCGACATCATTGTCTTTGAAAGCAAATTTGGACAAATACTTTCCCATCGCCTGCTCGGGTACTATTTTCGCCACGGCAAATTCCATTTTCTCACCCAGGCAGACAATGCACCAGACGTCGACGCGGGAATTTCCAGGCAACAGATCATCGGAAAGATCCAGCTGCCAGTTTCCTTCCACAGGCGTCTGTTCAGCCTCGGCCAGTTTTTGCGTTATACCAACAAATGGATGATGGCTCGTGCAGTTCGCTGAAGAGTTCTTGCACCGTGCCGGTGGTTTCACCCATGGCCGGCAAGGCATGCCCTGGGGAGAAAAAGGCATCACCATTGATTTTCTCGGCGGCCCCTATGTATTCGATGGACTGAACCAGGCGCAGGTAAATGTCATCAAGCGGCGTTTCTCGGATTTAATCTATACTGCACCGAACGGGGAATCCCCGGTCATCCACACACATATCTACAAACTGCCGGAAACATACTTCAAAATCATCGATACCAGAGGCTGGGAATACCAGCTGGATTTCGATTACCAGCAAAAATACCTGCGCATCGCTGGCCTGAGGTTCCTTGCCCATATACAGCTGGAGCCCCATATTGAGGCCTGGATGTGGACGCCAGATGACAATGAACTGGTTGCCAACAGCGCGTTTGAAAACATTTTCCGGATAATCGTCGCATACCGATTGCTGGCGCTGGGAGGCATGGTGCTGCACAGCGCTGGTCTTGCACAAAATAATATGGCCTGGCTGTTTATCGGGCGCTCCGGCGCTGGCAAATCCACCATCTCCAAACTGGGTGAAAGTGCGGATCTGACCATACTCAGTGATGACATGAATGCCATTGTCCTGCAGGATGACCACTACCTGACAGAGCAACTACCCTTTGCCGGAGAACATGGGCAAACCGCACTCACCAAAGGAAAATTTTCTGTGCAGGCAGTATATTACCTGCAAAAATCCGAACAAAACAGGCTAAGGGAAACACCAGCCGCCAAGCGCCTGGCTGAACTGATGGTTTGCAGTCCGTTTGTTAATTCCGACCCTTACAGATATGCTGTTCTGGCTCGAAACCTTGCAGCCCTCAGAAAAAAAATCGGCGGCGGAAACCTGGAATTCCGCCTTGATGGCGGCTTTCAAAAACTTCTGGAAAGGTAGCCTTTCATGTCAGTTACTCCCTCCACTGTGTTGCAACTGAGTTCCGATGTCCGCCAAACCCGCCTTGCTGACGAAGGCATTGTCCTGCTCCAGAATGATGGCGAGATTCTGGTGGTAAATGAAGTTGCAATTCGTTTCATTGAGTTGATCGACGGCAGCACGAGCATGGATGGATTGACAGATTTGCTGCTGCGGGAATACCAGGTTGAGCGTGATACGCTGTTTTCCGACCTTGCAGAATATGCGCAGGAACTGTTGAGCCAGGGCGTACTGACCGAGACTGAAGCATGAGCAGTTTTGCAGAAAAAATGCGCCAGACCTGGGAGCAGAACATTCTGTTCTCCGTGTTGCTGGAACTTACCTACAGCTGCAATCTGGATTGCGTGTTTTGCTACAATTACAAAGCCCTGCCGGGAAAAACACTAAGCCGTGAGCAGTATCTGGCGCTTTTCCGGGAGCTGAGAAAGATGGGGGTTCTGAATCTGATTTTCAGCGGCGGCGAGCCTCTGGCCCACAAGGACTTTTTCTTTCTTGGTCGCCAGGCCAGGGACATGGGCTTTGTAATCAGGATCAAATCCAACGGCCATGCCCTGCACTCTGTAACCGCAAAACGCCTGAAAGAAGAGCTGGATCCATTCATCATTGAAATCAGCATCCACGGCGCATGCGCCGAAACCCATGACAGGCAAACCCGGGTGCAAGGCAGCTTCGATCAACTGATCAGGAACCTGCATGCTCTGAAAGCACTTAAACTCCGGTTTCAACTCAACAGCGTATTGACCTGCTGGAATGAAAGCGAACTTGCGGCAATGTACCGCCTCGCCAAAGAATTTGAGGCGCCACTGAAATTCGACAGCCAGATAACGCCAAAGGATAATGGCGACCTGTCCCCACTGGAGCTTGCCCCCAGTGAACAGGGCTTGCGCAATCTGCTCCACATGCAGCTGCAATCCACCCGGGAAACGCAGGTACAGAAAACAGGGAGCACCACGCAAACCCGGACTTACTGTGGAGCCGGCACTTCCACCATCGCCATTGATCCCGTCGGCAACATATACCCCTGTGTGCAATGGCGGCAGGCCATCGGCAATGTGCATGAGCAAAACATTCGACAGACCTGGGAGGACAACACCGCCCTGACCTGCATCCGCAAGACCAACGAACAGGCGCATCAGAATTTACTTGCGCAGGGTGGAAAAGCAGCTTTTGGCTCGTTTTGCCCCGGCGTGGCGGATCTTGTCAGTGGAGATGCCTCGCTTGTCTATCCTTCTGTGCTGTTGCGCAGTAAACTACGCACAGAGATTTTGAACAGCATAGACATGCAAAAGGTCAAATGACGATGAAAAGGACAAAAACAGGTACGCAGGAAGTGGCAGAAAAGGCCGCTCCCAGAAAACCCTACAGCAAGCCCAGCACCCTGAGCCGGGAACCATTGGAAGCCATGGCTGTGGTGTGTTCCGGGCCTACAGCGAAGGCTACTCCTTTTGGCTGCAATCTTGGCCCCATTTCATCCTGAACACCAGGATGGCGTAACCGGTAGCAATTCACGGTTCTTTTCTATTCTGATCTCCAGAAACCTTTCAGGCACTCTATTGTAGCGCCATTACACATACTCCTGGCCCTGCGCGAAACTCTCCCCTGACTCCAAACCCGCTTTTCAGCTCAATGCCAGGAGCGCAGAAGCGCACGCTTGCGCCGGTTTCCACTTCGGTATTTGATGCTTCCAGATAACTTGAGGCGGCGCATTCACGATCCTGATCAATAACCTCATCATTCAATTTCACCCTGCGTCCAACACACTGCGTGGCGCCACCTGTTCCCGCTTCCTCTCCGACAAGATCATTTGACTGATTGGCGCCGGCATTGGTGATGCGCTGGCTTTTCGCCGCGCCGGGACGAATCCTCACCGCCGGATCACCCAGCAAAGTGTAAACCTTTGGCATATAGTTTATCTGGTTCGCAGGCGCATAGGCCTGAAGTGCGGCGACAATAGCATCTCCCAGCACTGCATGGCCGTCAGTGTACACTGCCTGCAACAATGCACGATTCAGCTCCACCGCGCTGGCATTTTGCGACAGGCCGGTGGGCGCCCACATGGCAATCACCCCCGCATCCGTACCCACCACCAATTGTTCGCCCAGGCTGTCCATACCCGCCAGGGCATGCCGGTTGACCACACAGCTCAATGCCGTCATCACCGGGGTTTGGGTGTTGTCAAGGGCTTGCACATGGGCGGAAGTAAGAATCCCCTCAGCCGCCAGCGTGTCAGTTCCCCCATGCCCCAGGTAATTGATCAGCCCCCTGCCATCATTCAGCGCCTCCAGCAGATCATCATGAGCCTTGCCGGGATCTGTGGCATCCAGGTAGATGTCCTGCGTGGCCAACAGCATGTCCGGAATTTCCGGCTTGAGGGCATCATTACTGTCAGCCGGAAAATTTCCGGCAGTTACATCTGCATCATCCGCCACCAGTTGCACCAGCCGGTCGACAACAAGCCCTGATTCCCAGGCCTGCAGCTTGGCCAGATATGCAAGCAGTTCCACATTGGTTCGAACCGGTATTCTGCCCACAGCCACTCGCGGCGCATTCCCGCGCATGGCGCCGTAGAGGTTGTCCGCCGCAAACATGCCATCGGGCGTTCCGATCAACATCGCCGGCACTTTATGGTCATCCCTTACTCCACCGAGCAAGTGACGGTGGTCATAGCTGCTGTCACCAGCCAATGCCAGATAACGCGGCGCCACCAGCCAGTAATCACGGGCATAGCTTACAAACCGTGAAATGGCAGCCGGGTCTTCGATGCCGTGGTTGAATGCAAGATAGATTTCCTCCAGGGTCACTACCCTGGCAATCAGCCCGGAGGTGGCGCGATAATCCGCCAATGCCTGGGCTGCATCCTTCAGCTCTGCTGGCGCAACAACCAGATAGTCTGCCTGGTTTGCGGGTGTATGCAACTGCGGCTCGGTATAGCCTTGCAGCCATGCCGGCGCTTTGACGGCTCCATCCTCAACAAGGATGAAGCCTCCCTCGCCTCCTGTGATGAAACTTGCCCGGTAGCCACTGGCGGAAACAGAAGCTTCCAGGGAAATATTTTCTATCAACACGGGCCGCCCGGGATTGTCGATACGCATGACTCGCACCGCGGTACCGCTAAGACCATCAATGGTTGCCACCGTGTCGGTATCGACACTGAAATGCAATATCCCGTTTTGCGCTCTCAGGTTGCGGGGATAATGAATATCAAAGCTATTGAAATAGACATAGCTGTCCACCTCGGGAATATCCGGATGCGTCAGCATCAGCGTATTGCCGCCCTCCGTGAGCACACCGGATGGCACCATGAGATACCCCATATGCGGCA
>JAJRUY010000136.1 GCA_024277555.1 Gammaproteobacteria bacterium
GAACAGATGGCCATATATGACGCCGCCATGAAATACAAGGAAGCCGGTACGCCAGCCATTATCATTGCTGGCAGGGAATATGGCTCAGGCTCTTCCCGCGACTGGGCTGCCAAGGGCCCGAATCTGCTGGGCGTGCGCGCCGTCATCGCCGAATCCTATGAGCGCATCCACCGCACCAATCTGGTGTGCATGGGCATTCTGCCCCTGCAGTTCAAAGACGGCGAGACGCCGAATACCCTGGGATTGTCTGGCAAGGAACTGTATTCCATCACCGGCCTGACCGAAGGCAACCCAAAAGAAGTGGTAGTCACCGCCACGGCAGAAGGTGGTCATCAGACCATCTTCAACTCCCGGGTGCGCATCGACACTCCCAACGAGTGGGAATACTACCGCCATGGCGGCATCTTGCAATATGTACTGCGGCATCTGGCCAGGAGCTGACGGATCAGTCCCATGCTCCCAAAACCCGGCAGTCGCCGGGTTTTTTTTGTTATGCTTTTCCCATGAGGGAAGTCCATCTGCCAAAGTCTTTGAAGCCTGTACTGGACAGCCTGCGCGACCTCATGCCCATCGTGCTGGTGGTGGCTGCTTTCCAGCTTCTGGTCATTCGTCAGCCCCTGCCCAATCTGCTGGATCTGCTGCTGGGCATCCTGTTCGTGGCCATCGGCCTGAGCCTGTTCATCAGGGGGCTGGAAATGGGCCTGTTCCCCATCGGCCAGTCCATGGCCCAGTCCTTCGCCCGCAAGGGCAGCATTACATGGCTGCTGCTGTTCGCCTTTGCTCTTGGTTTTGGCACTACGGTTGCAGAGCCCGCCCTCATCGCCATTGCCGACGAAGCAGCCAGGATTGCCGCTGCCGGCAATCTCATCCACCAGTCCACCGACGCCATGCAGGGCTACGCCCTGGGACTGCGCTATACCGTTGCCCTGTCTGTGGGGGTGGCTATCGTGCTGGGCGTGATACGCATCCTCAAGGGCTGGCCCATCCACTGGCTCATTATCTGCGGCTATATTTGCATTATCATCATCACCGAGTTTGCACCCAGAGAGATCATCGGCATTGCCTATGATTCCGGCGGCGTGACCACTTCCACCATCACCGTGCCCCTGGTGACAGCACTGGGCGTGGGCCTGGCCTCCTCCATCAAGGGACGCAACCCCATGATCGATGGCTTCGGCCTCATCGCCTTTGCCTCCCTCACCCCCATCATGTTTGTCATGATTTATGGGATGGTGGTTCATTGAACATTCTGCAGGGACTATTGCATACCGGGCTGAACACCATTCTGGATGTGCTGCCCATCGTGATGATCATTTTTGGCTTCCAGTTCCTGTACCTGAAGCGCCCGCTGCCAAACCCGAAAAAAGTTCTGCTGGGCTTCGCCTATGTGCTGGTGGGACTGGCGTTTTTCCTTGAAGGACTGGAACTGGCGCTTTTCCCCCTGGGCAAAACCATGGCCGCCCAACTGACCGACCCCGGCTTTCTTGGCATTGCCAATGCGGATGATATCCACTGGTCTGATTATTACTGGGTGTATGCCTTTGCCTTTGCAATCGGCTTCGCCACCACGGTTGCAGAACCGGCACTGCTGGCAGTCGCCATCAAGGCCAATGAGGTATCCGGCGGAACCATCAGTGTCTGGGGGTTGCGCACCGCCGTGGCTCTGGGCGTGGCCCTGGGACTGGTACTCGGCACATGGCGCATCGTGACCGGCTATCCCCTGCACTGGTTTATTATCAGCGGCTACGCCATCGTGGTGATTCAAACCATTTTCGCACCACGCATGATTATCGCCCTGGCCTACGACTCCGGTGGCGTTACCACATCCACAGTAACCGTACCTCTGGTTGCCGCTCTCGGCCTGGGGCTGGCAAGCACCATTCCCGGTCGCAGCCCTCTCATTGATGGCTTCGGTCTTATTGCCTTTGCCAGCCTGTTTCCCATGTTGACCGTCATGGCTCATGCACAAATCGCCCACTGGCGATCAGGAAAAAAACCTTCACTCTCTCTGGAGAACTGACATGCACTTCAAACTCATCATTGCCTTTGTCGAGGATTACAAAACCGAGCCGGTCATGAAGGCCGCCCGCGAAGCAGGTGCCACTGGTGCTACCATTATCAATAACGCCCGTGGTGAAGGCCTGAATACAACCAAGACATTCTTTGGGCTGTCGCTGGAAACCCAGCGCGACGTGCTTATGTTTCTGGTTGAAGAGCACATGGCCAGGGATATTCTGGAAACCATCGCTGAAGTTGGCAAGTTTGAAGCCAAACCCGGCACTGGCATCGCTTTTCAGATCGATGTGGAAGACGCTGTGGGCATCAGCCAGCAGCTAAATGTGTTGAAAGAAAAGGTGCAGGAGGAAGTATGACACACAAAAAACTGATTCGTGTGCGGGAAGTCATGAAGACCCACTTTGACATGGTGAGCGGCATGTCCACCGTAGCGGAAGCCTTGCAGCAAATGCAACATGTGGAAACCAAATCCCTGATCGTGGATAAACGCCAGGAAGATGACGAGTACGGCATGGTAATGCTCTCGGACATTTCCCGCGAAGTGCTGGCGCTAGACCGCGCCCCAGATCGCGTGAACATCTATGAAATTATGAGCAAACCGGTGATTTCAGTAGATCCGGAAATGGACATTCGCTATTGCGCCCGGCTCTTCGAGCGCTTCAACATCAGTCGTGCACCAGTGGTGGAGAATCGCAGAATAATTGGAATCATCAGCCACACGGACATGGTTTTGCGGGGACTGGCGCAACAACCATAAAAATTATATCTCCCACCTATTGACCTGTAGAGCCTGCCCGATTAACATACGCGCCTCGACTATTCCGCCATAGCTCAGTTGGTAGAGCAACGGACTGTTAATCCGTTTGTCGCTGGTTCGAGCCCAGCTGGCGGAGCCATTTTTGAAAAGGCTCGCATCCCCCATGATGCGGGCTTTTTTGCTGTTTGAGGCCAGGAAAACGAACATCCAGGTGGCAGAAAGGATGTCAAGTCTTACAATTATCCCTGATCCAGACCCGGCCCCAACAGTTCAAGCTGAACGGCGCCGACAAGCTGTATTTATACACTGCCCTGGAAATACCGGAAAGCCGGGTAGAGAAGGTGCGAGAGCCACTTCAGATGCTGCATTGAAAATCTCTTCTGTAAGCTGTTGTAGTATGCTTGCATGATCTATCTTCCGGGTCTTGGTTCATGGCAACAAACAGGGAACGCCTTCGCTTCATCGTCCAGCGGCTCAAAGATGGCGACTACAGAAAACTTTTCCAGCTGGCAAAGTACAAGCTGGGAATGTCCGACGAAAAACAATCGACAGACTTTACCGAACCTGCCTCACACTTTCACACACAAAAGCAGGAAGCCATCAGCAGTTTTCTGGACTTTCTCGAAGGCGGTGAGCAACCCCAATGGCCCCTGGAAGTGTTCATCGAGGTAAGCAACCTGTGCGACCTGCAGTGCGCCATGTGTCATACCTTTTCTGCACTGAACCCCAAACGCTTCACCCTGATCTCCCATCGTCACCGGGGATTCTTCAACACGGATCTCATCGAGGAAAGAATGGACAAGGTGTTGGAACATGCACTGGTGCTACATGCTTTCGGATATGGCGAGCCCACCTTGCACCCCGAATTCGCCCGGCTGCTGGACATACTGGACAAGTACGAAGTCATGGTGGATTTCTTCACTCACGGTATGCACCTGAACGAAAGCCTGTGCAAAGACCTGGTCAGCAAGCGCATCAGCAAGATCACCGTGAGCTTTTCAGGCAGTGACAAGGAAGATTACGAGAACATTTACATCGGTGGAGAATTCGACAAGGTCATGAACGGCATCCGCCAACTGCAAGCGGAAAAGCAGCGCCAGGCCACGGAGTTCCCTCTCATCGTCATCAACAGCCTGGCTTTCAGGCATCATGTGGAAAAGCTGCCGGACTTCGTGCGCTTGATGGGCGAGGCCGGCGCCAATGTGATTCATCTCAAACCCTTCAAGACCTATGACATCATCCAGGAACTGCACGGCCATGCCTCGGTACACCACGCGGAACAGGAAGGAAAGATTCTGGAGGAAGCTCACCGGATTGCTACAGAATACGGCATCCGTCTGGAAAGCGCTGACTACGAATCCGACAGGGATGATGAAACCGTGCTGCAATCCCGCCACATGGGCACCCGCGCCCTTTCCACCCAGGTTGTTCCCATTGAAGAGCTGAAGCACATCGCCCGTGAAAAACGCGAAAGCGGCGGGCTGGGTGAAAAGGCCGCTGGCAAGATCGGGATCCAGGTGCCACAGCCAGACGAAGTGGAATACCATCATCTCGACCGAATGGTTTGCATGGAACCCTTCAAGACCCTGTACTTCGGCTATGAAGGCGCAGCCTATCCCTGCTGTTACAAACACATCATGTGGGGTGATATCGAAAAGCAGCAGGCCCATGAGATATGGCAGTCCGATCTGATGCAATCCCTGCGCAGTCATGTCGCCCAGCAGGAGTACCCCGTGGATCTATGTCACGGCTGCATAAAGACCGACCTCTATCCCAAAGGCAATGCCGCGAGAATGTACGGCATTCAATATGCGCGCTGGTACCAGGGCAGATTTGGCAACGAGTTTGCCCCGGAATTGCTGGAAAAGGTCAGGCTGTTGCCCGACAGCAGGGAGGTCTTCCAGACCCTCAGGGATTCTGGTTCGGGGTGAACTCGAAGCGGTAAACGGCAATGCCCACCCTGCGCGCATGACTATGATCAATGGCGGCAGATTCCATCCCGGATTGAACCCCGGCATGGGAAACACGCAGGCTGATGCGAACAGATGTCCGCTCATCCGGCAGCAGAGAGGCGTCGATATCAGCCAGGGCATACATCGCCTGATCATCTCCGGACAGCGTTACTGGCACCTCGACGCCATTGACGAAGACCGCCAGGCTGCGTAGCACTTCCTCACACACCAGATCCGCAATCACAATTCTCATGCGATATCCCGGCCCTTTCGGCAGAGCCACCTCGATATCAGAGGTATTTCCCGGCCCGGTCCAGCGCAATACCCCCTTGCCCGGCACCAGTTCACGCTGATGCCAGCCGCTGCCATAGAGCGGCTGAGTAAAATCTACAGACAGAGCACCATCCGATCCTTCTGGTGTAGGAGTACAGGTGGAGAAGCTGCGGCCATTCCCTTCCGTGGAATTGGTCATGCGCTGATATTGGGCTTCAAAGTGCTCCAGTCCCCGGGCGTACAAACGGGCATCGAGGGCCGTTACTTGCTTCAGAATATCCAGTGTATCTTCCGGCAGATCCTCAAGTCGTGTTCGGCACGGGTTGATATTGAGAGACTGCATCTGTTGCTGCGGGCGGGCACCCAGCAACCATGCCGCCAGTTGCAAACCGCGATCCAGGTGCTCTGCCACGCCCACAAAGTCCATGATTTCCAGGCGCTGCATGGCAACATCCAGCAACTCGTCATCCGGCGGCAACACGCCTTGTGTGTGCCGCCAGGCTCGGGCAAAATTGTCCTGTGAATCACTGTTGTCCAGCAGCTTTTGCAATACCCTTCGGGTCGCCGTATGCGCCAGTGGGCGCACTTGGGCATTGGTCACTTCTGCGCTGAGTACGGGATCGAGGAGGTATTCCTTCAGACCCAGCTTGCGCTCCCGGATAAATTGATGTTTCGGATGACCTGGATCACGGCGGATATATTCGAAATGGGACACAGCCCGTTCCATGGGATCACGCAGCATCACCAGAGTGCGGGGTTTCACCGGCAGATAGTTGATCAGGTTGTATCCCATGTGGCCGCGGAACAGGCGAAAGTGCAGCAGTTGTTCTTCTGAGTATTGCTTGATCTGAAAGAATTCGTAGGCCGGACAGATTTCTTCCATATGAAAACAGTTTTCCAGCAGCACGCGGAATGTGGTGCCTGCCGTCTTGGGAATGTGCAGAAAATACCAGGGCCGGCTATTGTCTCTTTCCATCAAACGGTTCTCGCTGTAGATGATCTTGATTTCCGGCTTCTCGATCATGGACCCATGGAAGGTGCCGTTCCTGGCATCCACACTAGCCCGGATGTTTCACCTGGACACTGAAATAACAACATAAGATGCTATTTTTATTAACTATTATACCCATACTAGCAAAGTGCAATATGTTACCGGGTGCTTGTTAAGTCCGCCCTTGCACCGATCTTGTTGCCCAGAGACGATATTTCTTCACTCATCAATAGCTTGGGCTATTGATTCGATCAGAAATTCGCCTCTGAACAACAATCTC
>JAJRUY010000137.1 GCA_024277555.1 Gammaproteobacteria bacterium
ATAGCCTCCGACCAGTGCATTGAGAGAACCGTCAACGGGATCCAGGGATACCAGAGCGCCAGCCGCCGCAGGTATTTGTGACAGTTGCCAGTAATCGTTTCCTTCATCATCCTGTTGCTTTCGGACGCGCACCAGGTCGCCGGTTTTCAGGATGTCCGAGGCGGTTTTGGGTTTGGCGCCGCGGTGGCTCTCATCTTCGTATGGTCGCGCCCAGCTCAGCCCTTTCCAGCCGATCTGAATGGTTTGCCCCTTTCCCAGATAGGCCTCGGTGCTTTTTTCTTCCACGCTGGTGATGATTGCCGGGAGCAATTGCTGCACCGGGCGGGTTTCTTTGAGTAGCCGATCCAGTGAGTCATGATCCTGGGGAAGTGACGTATAGTGCTTTTCTGCACCCCGCCAGCCATGGCGTTGGTCGTAGTCTTCCAGTGCTTCACGCAGCCCCTGGTTGGCAGCCTGCTGCAGCTTGCTGGTGATGGTGGTGTAGACATTGATGCCGCTGGTGTAGGCGTCTGCTTTGTATTCCCTGACCAGTTGCTCGCGCACCATTTCCGCCAGATAGGGTGCTTCCAGCTCTACCTTTGCCCGGTGCAACTCGGCGCTGATGGGTGCATTGAGAGCCTCGTCCGCCTGCTCCCTGTTAATGTAGCCCAGTGCCAGCATGCGCTGAATAACGTAGTTGCGTCTTTGCAGGGCGCGCTTTGGGTTGGTTACGGGGTTGAAGGCGGAAGGGGCTTTGGGCAGCCCGGCAACCATGGCGGTTTCTGCCAGGGTCAGTTGCTCAAGAGGCTTGCCATAATAGACCTGGGCTGCGGCCTTGATGCCATAGGCGCGATGCCCAAGGTAAATCTTGTTCAAGTAGAGTTCGAGGATCCTTTCCTTGCTCAATTCCTGCTCGATATGCAGGGCCAGGAAGATCTCACGAATCTTTCGGGTAAAGGTGCGCTGGCGCGTCAGGTAGTAGTTTCTTGCCACCTGCATAGTTATGGTGCTGCCACCCTGGCGTTTCTTTCCACTAAGAACCAGCGTTATTGCAGCGCGTGCCAGCCCCGTGGGATCAATGCCGTAGTGGCGAAAAAAGTTCTGGTCTTCTGCGGCCAGAAAAGCATGCACCAAGTCCTCGGGTATGTCCTCGTACCTGACCGGATCGCGCCTTTTTTCACCATACTGGGCGATCAGTTTGTTGTCGGCGCTGAACACGCGCATGGGAACCTGCAGCTGTATTTCCTGAAGGTTATCAATAGAAGGAAGTTCGGCGCGGAAATGCAGGTAAGTGCCGCCAATAACCAGGGCCGCCAGGGTGATGCCCAGCAACAGCAGGAGAAAAGTATATTTCAGAATTTTTCCAAACAGGATCATGCGAAGTGGCTGTAGTTCAGATCAGGGGGTAGAGTTTATATCAGTATTGTGCGGTGTTGCTAAAAAGTAGCATTGACCCGGTATGGAAATAGCACCAGAATCATACCTGTAGGCTGAATTCATGGATTCAGGTTGTAATTCGGCGCCGAGGTTGCTGAAGATCTGTCGCTTTCAGGGCTGAGTGTTTTTTGTGTAGAGGCTTCAGATTGCGAGGGTGATCACATTAAATTATAGTTCAAGTAGTAACTTATGCGAAAGAATTAAAGCATTGCCTTTAATTTTTTGCTAAATTTACATCCAGGTCGGCTGGAAGACTGAAAGAAGGGGTCTGTATTTTCAGATGTTTATGGCAACGGGGCATTGCTTGGCTATACAGAAACCCATCCTGAATAATAATCAAGGATATTCCGGAATATTGAATAATGAGTCTCTTTAATCGCAAGAATGCACCCCTGGTGGGATTGGATATCAGCTCCTCAGTGGTTAAATTGCTGGAGTTGAGTCGGCAGGGGGGACGCGGTGGCAAACGTTACCGTGTCGAAAGTTATGGCGTGGAAATCCTGCCGCCAAATGTCATGGTGGAAGGCAGTATTGTGGATATCGAGGCTGTCGGGCAGACGATCAAGAAGGTGGTAAAGAAATCCGGCACCAAGGCGAGGTCTGCGGCATTGGCTGTTTCAGGCTCTTCCGTCATCACCAAAACCATCTCGGTGGCTGCGTCACTGAACGACAAGGAGCTGGAAGCGCAGATCGAAATGGAAGCCGATCAATATGTCCCCTATCCCCTGGAAGAAGTAAACCTGGATTTCGAAGTGCTGGGCCCCAGTGAAAAGAATCCGCAAATGGTGGATGTGCTGCTGGCCGCCTGTCGCTCGGAAACAGTGGATGAGCGCATTGCCGCCGTGGGCCTGGGCGGCCTTGATTGTGAAATCGTGGACGTGGAAGCCTATGCCATGGAGCGTACCTGCCAGGAACTGGCTGCGGAATGGCCAAATGGTGGTGAAGGGCTTACGGTGGCGCTGCTGGATATTGGTGCTACCACCACCACACTGAATGCCCTGCACAGCAATACCACGGTGTACACCCGGGAACAGAATTTTGGCGGCAGGCAGCTTACTGAGGAAATTCAGCGGCGTTACGGGCTCTCATTTGAAGAAGCTGGCATGGCAAAACGCAATGGCGGCTTGCCGGACAGTTATGAAGCCGAGGTGCTGGATCCTTTCAAGGAGGCAGTGGCGCAGCAGGTCAATCGCGCCATCCAGTTTTTCTTGGGCGCAACCCCCTACAATCATGTAGATCTTGTTATTTTGGCTGGTGGTACTTCCTCCATCGTGGGTCTGGATGATTTGATTCAGGACCGGCTCGGCGTCGATACCGTCGTAGCCAACCCCTTCACCAATATGTCCATAGGTTCACGGGTGGATGCAGAGGCTCTGAGTGCTGATGCTCCGGCCATGATGATCGCCTGCGGTCTGGCACTGAGGAGTTTCGGATAATGGCACATATCAACCTCCTCCCATGGCGAGAGACCCTGCGCAAGAAGCGCAAGCGCGATTTCGGCACACAGGTTCTTGGTGCTGTAATACTGGCCGCACTTGGCGTGTTTCTCTGGTACATGCAGGTGCAGCAGCAAATTGAATTTCAGGAAAGCAGGAACAGCTTTATCAAGGCCGAAATCGTCAAAGTAGATGAAAAAATCAAGGAAATCAAGGATCTGGAGAAGAAGCGTGCAGAGCTGATTGCGCGGATGAATGTTATCCAGGAATTACAGGCCAGCCGCCCTATGGTCGTTCACCTCTTTGATGAGCTGGTTAAAACCATTCCGGAAGGCGTCTATCTGCAGAGCTTGCAGCAGAAGGGAGCTGGCGTGACATTAAAAGGCCAGGCACAGTCCAACGCACGGGTTTCCGCCTATATGCGGGCCATTGATGGCAGCGGCTGGATGAAGAATGCCGAGCTGAAAGTAATCAAGAGCCAGGATAAAACGAAAACGGGCATGAGCGAATTCGAGCTGGTGGCCCAGCAGGCAAACCCCAATGCGTCGGAAAAAGAATGAGCGCCGGGTTTCAACATTGCAAATTGACTGGCAATACGTCCAACAGGGTGGTATAGCGGCATGGATTTAAGCGATTTCAATGACCTGACGTTTGACAATATCGGTGAATGGCCGGTAGTGATCAAGCTGTTAACAGTGCTGGCGCTATGTGGCGCCATCGCTGGCGCCGGGTATTATTACTTCGTAAAGGAAGAATACCTGGCTTTGGAAAAAGTGGAAAAAACAGAACTGGATTTGCGCGCCGAACTGGAACGCAAACAGGCCAAGGCGGTTAACCTGGAAGCTTACCGGGAGCAGCTCAAGGAAATGCAGGAATCATTTGGCGCCATGCTGCGTCAATTGCCGGACAAGACCGAAGTGGCTGCATTGCTGGTAGATGTTTCCCAGACAGGTTTGGCGGCGGGTCTCGAATTTGAACTGTTCCAGCCGATGCCGGAAATCAAGCAGGATTTTTATGCAGAACTGCCGATCAAAATCCGCGTGGTTGGTGACTACCATGAGTTTGGCGAATTTGTCAGCGGGCTTGCCGCCCTGCCGCGCATTGTCACCGTACATGATGTGAAAATTACCCGGCAGAAAAAGGAAGGCGGAAAACTGGTTATGGAAGCGACGGCAAAGACCTACCGCTATCTTGAGGAGGCGGGTTGATGAAATACATTATTCCAGCCGCCATGATGCTGCTCCTTGCCGGTTGTGCAAAACAGGATATGGCGGATTTGCATGATTTTGTTGCTGAAATAAAAGCCAAACAGCCAACACCTATTGAGCCGATCCCGCAAATTAAACAGGCAGAGACCTATCTGTATGTGGGCGGAAACCGGCGTAATCCCTTTGTTCCGACTGAAGATGGAACAGAAGTGCTGGTGAGCCAGGATACATCCGGGCCGCGCCCGGATCCGAATCGGCGCAAGGAGGAACTGGAATCTTTCCCCCTGGATGCCCTCAAGATGGTAGGCACACTGGACCAGAACAAATCGGTCTGGGCTTTGGTGCAGTCGCCGGATGGAACCATCCACCGCGTCAGGCCGGGTAACTATCTGGGGCAGAATGATGGCGAGATCGTCAGCATCGAAGAAGAAAAGATCAACGTAAAAGAACTGATTCCGAACGGTAGTGGCGGATACCTGGAGCGACAGGCGTCACTGACATTGGGTGAGAGAGATTCAAGTTAAGGAGAGGCCGTGATGGCAGGTGGCAAAATGGGTATTGATAAAAAGGTTTTCCTGTGGGGTTTGTTGTTGGGGCTGTTCTATGTGTCCGACGCAGTGGCCAACACCCTGGAGAATATTACATATTCCATCCTTTCTGGCGGACGTGTGCAGATTGTGATGGAAACCACCGAACCGGTGCGTGGAGCAACGAGCTTTGCTACAGACAGCCCGGCTCGTATCGCGGTGGATCTGCCGAACACAAGGAGTGGATTGAAAAAGAGAACCAGAAACATAGGTTCTGGCAATGCCCGCTCGGTTACGGTGATTGAAGCCGGTGACAAGACCCGTGTGGTTGTGAATCTCACCAGCAAGCTGCCGTATGAAATCCTTGAACAGGGTAACAAGATCCTGTTAATGATCAATGGTGGTTTTGTTGACTCTCCGGCGGCTACTGCCGGGGGAGCTGGCGCCAGTGCAGCATCTCCTGATGACAGCCGCCCGGAAATCACCCATGTGGACTTTCGCCGCGGTGGCAAAGGTGTTGCCCGTGTCGAGGTTTTGCTTTCCGATCCCAATGTGGTGGTCGACATGCGCCAGGAAGGAACCAACATCGTTCTGGACTTCCTTGCTGTAGATGTAGACCCCGAACAGGCCCGCGAGCTGGACGTTACCGATTTCGCCACGGTGGTGCAAAGTATTGTCACCAAGCCCCATCGCAACAATACCCGCATGATCATCGGCACCAAGGGTGAGTTCGAGCACCTTGCCTACCAGGCGGATACTCTTTATACCCTGGAATTCCGGGAAGTGAGCAAGGAGGAAAAAGAAGAACGCAGGAAGAAGGCGCTCGCTTATGTCGGTGACAAGCTGTCACTGAATTTCCAGGATATCGAGGTGCGCTCCGTGCTGCAGCTGCTGGCGGATTTCACCGGCCTGAACATGGTGGTCAGTGATTCGGTTGGCGGCAGGATTACCCTGCGCCTGAAAAATGTCCCCTGGGATCAGGCGCTGGACATTATTCTCAAAACCAAAGGCTTGTCCAAGCGGCAAAACGGCAATGTCATTCTGGTAGCGCCGACGGAAGAAATCGCTGCAAGGGAAAAGCTGGAACTCGAATCCCAAAAACAGGTGGAAGAGCTGGCGCCACTCCACTCGGAACTTATACAGATCAACTATGCCAAGGCGGAAACCCTGGCGGAATTGCTCAAATCCGAGCAAAACCAGCTGCTTTCCGAAAGGGGGAATGTCACCATTGATGAACGCACCAACACGCTACTGGTGCAGGATACCGCAATCAAGCTGGGCGAGATCCGGGCGCTGATTGAAAAGCTGGACATTCCCGTGCGTCAGGTGCTGGTGGAATCCCGTATCGTTATTGCCAACGATGATTTTGCCAGGGATATCGGCGTACGCTTCGGCTTCAACCGCGAAAACGACCTTGGTGGCAATTCCAGCATACTCACCGCTGGCGGCCTTCCCGGCCACACCAGCGGCACTTTTGGCTTTGCGCCTGGGATCGAGAACTTGGCAGGTAGCGGCGCCGAGGCGTTGATGGTGAATCTGCCCCAGCAGCTTGCCCCTGGACGAGGCGGCGCGATCAACTTCCTGGTGGGGAAAGTGGGTTCCTACCTGCTGCAGCTGGAATTGACCGCC
>JAJRUY010000138.1 GCA_024277555.1 Gammaproteobacteria bacterium
ACCGGGTGTTTGTTAAGTCCGCCCTTGCACCGATCTTGTTGCCCAGAGACGATATTTCTTCACTCATCAATAGCTTGGGCTATTGATTCGATCAGAAATTCGCCTCTGAACAACAATCTCGGCACAATCATCGGACTTCCAAGTGAAACATCCGGGCCAGAACGGGATGACTGCGGGCTAAATCGGACAAACCGCAGGCGAGTTCACGGTAACGCTCAGGGATCCCCCGCTGGCCACACGGAACCCGGGAAAGAGCTGCACAACGCCACCCGTAGAAGTATTCAGACCCACTGAACCACCATCGGCCACGGCAAAAGCATTGCCGGCAAAAATCGCCTTCCGCGCCTGGTAAGTCACCGCAGAAGACACGGCACCATCATTCAGCATCCAGTAGTCCTTGCAGGATCCCTCTGGCGGCGCCTGGTAGTCAAAGCAGACCATCAGGCCATTTTGCAGTCCCGCAGGGCTGGCAGTATTCAAATAGGCCATAGCTTCCTTTCCGTCGGGCGATTCCACGCCGATAGTAGCCAGGGCAGGCAGGGCGGCAGGGTCAAGATTATCAAAGGCGACAATAATTTCGGGATTTCCCGGATCATTATTCACCGCACTGTTGACAACAATCTGGAAATCTCCCACCGGAACACCGCTACCCCACACTTCCGGACCGTCGTATTCGATGATGGAAGTGCCGGAACCAGCTGTCGCCAGGCTTACGCCTCTTCTCTGCCCGCTTGCCGTCCCGTCGTCGTAGACGATTTCCAGATCACTCCAGAGCATCGCCACCAGGTTGTTCGGCAGGGCGGTATTTGGAATTGCCTGGGGAGTCCAGGGGGCGCCACCATAGTTGCTGTCCCCGTCAAACAGTACGAACCCATCATCAGAGAAAGAGATCCCTGAATACTCCACTCCATAGAAGCTTACCGGATCCTGGCTGCCAAATGCGCTCCAGAGCACGGTATCCCCGGCAATCGCTGATATTGGCAGAATGCCAAATCCTTCCAGGTCGACATAGCCTCCAAAGCCGGTATCACAAGTCGTATCATTTATGCTGGTAGTAATCAGATAACTGCCGCTTGGCTCAGATGGCGGGCGAAAGGACAAGGCCACGGGAAACGACTGGGCAGCACCCGCAGAAGGCGTAAGCGTGATCTGGCCAAACTTCCAGTCAGCTGTCGGCAGCGATACCGCCTGCGCCGTCACTACAACATCTTGAGTGGCGCCAGGCATGACGCTGAAGTTCGAGGGAGATACGCTCAGCTTCCAACCTGGAGGGTTGGCTACAGCAACAGTCCAGTCAACCGTTGCCTCGGCCACGCTGCTAAAGGTACGGGTCCAGCTGCAACTGCCAGCACAAATATTGTTGCCAAAACTGGCCAGGTTCAGCTGTTTTGGATCTCCCCCGCTGGCCGGATTCGCCGCGATATAGTCTGCTTCTGTTTCATCCAGCACCAGGCCAACGGCATTGGCGGCGACAGCGCCCAGATCCATCACGCCGCCACCCAGGTCAAAGACATCCGCCGGCGTTATACCATCTTCCTTGCGCACTCCGGCAGTTACACCGGTACTCATCAGCGCCGACTGCATTTCCGCAGGAGACCAGCCGGGATACAAGACCTTGAGCAAGGCTCCGGCGCCGGCCACATGGGGGCTGGACATGGAAGTACCGCCCATAAAGTCCCATTCTGCAGGTGATGGATCATTGACACCTGTAGCCGCAAGAATGCTTACTCCAGGCGCACTCAGATCCGGCTTGATGATGCTCCCCAGTGCACGGTTGGCGCCACGGGAGCTGAAATCTGCCATGATATCGGCATATTTGTTGTCGTTGACTTTCGTCGTTCCGGCAATGTTTGCCGTTTGGCCGGTTCCGGAAAGCAGCCAGGCGCGCAATATGTCCGCGTTGGAAACCCCCAGATGCACCGCTGGAATCGTATGCTTGTCCGCATTTACAGATTCTCCCTCGGCATCAGTATTGGCCAGCACAAAACCGCCTGCCCCGCCTGCTGCAACATTGGCGCTTTTTTCCACCCGGGCAATGCTTCCCCGGTCGCAGACAACGATTTCATTATTTGTCCAGGTGCCTGCAGGATAAGGATTCAGGCACAGCGGATCATTGGGTGGAAAGTCTTTTGCGTGCACGATGGGAGCGGGGCCATACCCGGAAGTAATGCTCTGCCCCACAAGTTCGGCGGGAGGCACGAAGCCTCCTCCTGACATGGAAACCAGCGCATTCTCGAAAGCCCTGTCGTGGGTAGATGCGCCAACAGTAGTCAGCCAGGGAGCATCACCCGGCGAACCCATGGTATTTGGTCCCGGACCGGCATTTCCGGCAGATGTCGCCACAAAAATTCCTGCGGCACGGGCGTTGCGAAAGCCCACGGTATCGAAGTCACTCCAGGCATCGGAGGGCATAGAAGAGCCGATGGAATAGTTGATTACATCCACCCCGTCTGCAATTGCATCATCGATTGCCGCAGTCAGCCCGGAAAGGCTGCAACAGGCAGCATAGGCGATGATATTGGCATGAGGCGCAACACCCGAAATAGTGGCGGGAACGCTGACGGTCGGGGCATCCACACCGATATCGACATGATTGCCCGCAGCGGTGCTGGCGGTATGCGAGCCATGTCCATGATAGTCCCTGGGATCGACGCCATTGGCGTCGCCATCATAACCACGGGCGCCAATCAGCTTGTCGTTGCAGGGGAAGGTGGCATCATAGGCGGCATCCGCAGGATCGCACACGCCAACATAATTTCCGCTCCCCCGGGGATTGTCA
>JAJRUY010000139.1 GCA_024277555.1 Gammaproteobacteria bacterium
ATCTCTTTTAGTTTGCCTACTAACAATGTTCGGCAGACTTAAAGTTATCTTTAATATGTAAACGTGAACCGGTCGGCAATATTGGTTGATTCGATGTTGCAGCATGTAATGTGATTTATAAGATATATATTATATATTATTGTATTTATTTATTAATCTTTAGGGAACCTCGAATAATTCGTTTTTCGTCACCCCGGCGATGGATTCCGGCTTCCGCCGGAATGACGATTTTTCGAGGTGCCCTTTAATGGCATCTAAAAACTGAATTTTTCAAGGCGCCATATATTTGTTATTTGTTCTTTTCCCTGGCTATCCATACTCCTTTCAGCCCCAGCTGCTCACTGATTTTTTTGTGGTAATCCAATGCTTCTTTCTTTGAAGAGAAACCGGGTATGCTGATGCGAAACACCTCTTTTCCCTTGACCCTGGCGGGCTGCATTATCACATCAGGAATCTGTGTAGCATACTGGCGCAGGCTTTTCTTTGCCTGGTTCTGGTTGCTGTAAGATGCAATATGGACAACCCAGTTTCCATTTCTGCCCCCCTTCCCTGCTGTTGCTTCCTTGCCCATGCTTTCAGAAATAGCCTTTGTTGAAGAAGCTTCCGGCTTGGCAGCTGGTGTTTGGGAGGTGCTGTTGTTTGCTGCCGCTGGCTGATTATGTTGTTGATCCGGCACTGCCTCAGTGTCGGGCTCAGGACGGTCGGACTGCAATGAGTGCAGTTCAGACTGTAACCAGGCATCGATGTCCTGACGCTGGGTATTCAGTTGCTCCTGCATCTGCGTTGCGGTGACGAGATTCGACATTTGCTGTTGCAGCTGTTGACCTAGAAAGGCCACCTCCCCTGCCATTTTTTCCAGCTCCTCATTCAATTGAGCGATTTTTGCATCACGCATCTGCGTGCCGCTTTCCTGTGTGTATAGCAGGTAGCCCATTCCCGCCAGACTAATCAGCAATACAGTCGCCAGCACCCGCATCAGAATGCTGCTCCAGGGAACAGGGACAGGTTTTTCCGCCAAGCCTGATTCTGTTGCGGTCGTGGCAGTTGTTGCATGATCTGCTAAAGCTGCCTGGGTTGGTGTTTGAGGATGGTTGTCCTGCGACGGGGGCTGCGAGGGACTGGTTGGCGTATCCGTTTTCGTTATGGCATCTATCGGCAGATGAGCATCCGGCTGAAGCTCAGCTTCGGTTTTTTTTGGGGGTTGTTTGGTTTCCGGAGTCGCTTTTGCTTCTTGGGCGGCCGGGCCTTCATCCTGTATGTTGGCAATTACATTGCTAAGATTCAGGTCTTTTTGTGTGGCAGGTTTTTCTGGAGCGTCATGTGTCCCGTTTCCGGATACTGCGCTGAGTACGGAGTTGAAATCGACGCTCTCTCCTGCCAGGCCAAGCTGCTCCTGTGTCTGTCCGGATGGTTTTTCGGCAGGGTGCGTGGGTGGTTTGTCATTTGAAAATATGGACATGGATCAATTCCCTGGATCAAGCGTACAAGTCAATATGTTTGCGCCCATCTTTCTTTTTTTTACCGCCAGAATCCGGACGTTCCTGTGCAGGCTTCTCCCGTCTGGGTTCCTTGCCTGTTGGTAGTGTAGGTGCTATCGGCCACACGGGCAACAGGGGCTTGATGACTGGATCAGCCATAATATCTGTTCCGGTCAATCTGATTGCCGCAGTTGGTCATTCCTTTTCCCCTACCCAATCACGCATTTTGGAGCGGAGCCGGGTAAGCGCCTGGGCATGGATCTGACAGATCCTGGCCTCACTTACCCCCAGTACTTCACCAATTTCCCGCAGATTGAATTCATCATCATAGTATAGTGAAAGCACCATCTTCTCACGTTCCGGAAGATTGGAAATGGCTTCTGACAGCCCTTCCTTGAACAGGTTTTTCTGCAGTTCCGGCAGTGGGCCAGTGTCGGGTTGGTCATCGCCATCAGACATCCAACTGTCAGCACTCAGATCATCATAGCTCAATACATGGCAGCCATTGGTATCCGTGAGAATCTTGTTGTAGGACGCAAGATCAAGACCCAGTTCTGCAGCTACTTCTTCATCACGAGCAGCCCGGTGCTCACGGCTTTCGACTGTACGTGTCGCCTCAGCCAGCAATCTGGCCTTGTGGTAAACCGAGCGCGGCGTCCAGTCGCCGCGGCGCACTTCGTCAATCATGGATCCGCGAATACGGATTCGTGCATAGGTTTCGAAACTGGCTCCCTTGGATGCATCGTAGTTCTGCATCGCTTCGAGCAAACCAACCATACCTGCCTGAACCAGATCATCCAGTTGTACGCTGTTCGGCATGCGCGCCAAGAGATGATATGCGACACGCTTGACCAGGACTGAATGCTTGGCGACCATTTCCTCATAACTGAGTTGCTCCGAAGCTTCCTGGTAAATGGCTGCCATGTTCATGGTGCTACTCCAATCAATTCCTGCTCGACATTGATAAGCCGTTCGACAAAAAACTCAAGTTGACCACTTGCATTGCGGGTTCCCGGCCATTTTTCTATATTGCCGGCGATTTTCTTGAAGGCCGTGGCGGAGGGGCTTCCAGGGTACAAGTCCACTACTGCGCGCTGCTTCTGCACCGCCTTTCTCAGGCGTTCATCCTGTGGAATAACTCCCAGGTAGGTAAGCGTTGTATCCAGAAAATGATCTGCGGCGAGGGCTAGTTTGCTGTATAGCTCATGCCCTTCCCTAGCGGTATGGGCCATGTTTGCCAGCACATGGAAATGATCCACACCATGTTCCCGGTTCATGACTTTGATCAGAGCGTAGGCATCCGTTATGGAGGCAGGCTCATCGCACACCACCACAATCACCTCATGGGAGGCGCGGCAGAAACTTGCTACCCCGTCAGAAATGCCGGCAGCTGTGTCTACCAGAAGATAGTCCACGTCGTAACTGAGTTCACTGAAGGCGCGAATAACGCCAGCATGTTCTGCCTGGCTGAGGTTTGCCATGTGGGCGATACCAGAGGAAGCAGGAATGATCTTGATTCCCCGGGGACCATCAACGATAATTTCTTCCAGGTTCCTATCACCGGCGATCAGATGGGAAAGATCGTATTCGGGACTCAGCCCCAGCTGCACATCGACATTCGCCAGGCCGAAATCCGCATCCAGCAGCATTACCTTTTTGTCGTCATCTGCCAGTGCCAGCGCCAGGTTCACGGCTACATTGGTTTTTCCCACGCCGCCCTTGCCCCCGGTAATGGCGATGACTTTCACCGGGCGGGGTCGAGCCATTTTTCTCAACCCTGTTGCCTGATCCCGGGTGCTGCTTTGCAGGCTGGTATTATGTGTGAGCATTTGCGACAAGTCCTCCAAAATTGAATGCCAGGGTCTCTTCCGCCAGTGTCTGTTCCTGTTGCTGCATCAAACCTACTGCATGCTTCACCAGCCTTTCCGCCCTGGCAGGATGAAGGTCATCAGGCACCTGTTGACCATCTGTGATGTAGGCTGCGGGCAAACCATGCTGTATCAGCATTGCCAGGGTCCCCCCCAGGTTGCTGGCCTCATCCATCTTGGTGAGAATGCAGCGGTGCAGACCTGCCTTGCGAAAAGATTTGATGACTTCACTCTGTACCTGGGCCTGGCCGGTGGCGGACAATACCAAATAGTTACGAATACGCTGGCCTCCCAGGCTGAGACTGGAAAGCTTTTCAGTCAGGTGCAGATCCCGCTGGCTTACTCCTGCCGTGTCGATGATCACCAGCTTGCGATCCTGCGCATGGTTGAGTACTGCTGCCAGCTCGTCACGATCACCTGCTGTCTGCACCGGAATACCAAGTATGCGGCCATAGGTGCGCAGTTGTTCATGGGCGCCGATGCGATAGCTGTCAGTAGTCACCAGAGCTACATGGCGGCGCCCATGGCGCAAGGCAAAGCGTGCCGCCAGCTTTGCTACAGTGGTGGTTTTGCCCACGCCGGTAGGCCCTACCAGGGCAATCACACCGCCGTCAGATAAAATGTCGTCCTCCGCCACCGGCAACATGCCTGCGAGCAGCTTCAGGGATTCGGCCCAGCCGTTGTCAATAAGCCCCTGATTGACCACTTGTTCTACAATTTCCCGGCACAGATCAGGAGCCAATCCCAGGGTCATGAGGCGCTTCAGCAGATTGGCTCGCAAGGGCTGCACCTTGCGCATTTCACCCCAGCCGAACTGCAACAGCGGCGCTTCCATGAAGTTTCGCAGTGCCTTGAGTTCTTTTTCTATGCTCTCCAGTGAGGAGGATCCGGCTTGCGCTTCTGCGTGGCTTGAAAAATCCCATCCTGCGCCCCTGGCCTCTGCTCCATCGGCTTCCCCCGCTTCAGCATAGGCTGATGTGTAGGCTTCTGTTGCAGCCTTGTTTTCTGCTTTTTCATGGGCACCCAGAGCCTGGTTCACCAGCGCTTCGTCATAATCCAGCGCTGCAATGATTTCCACGCCACCAGTCACTTGGCGGTTGGAGAGAATGACGGCATTGGGTCCCTGATCCTCTCTCACCTTGCGAATTGCCTGGCGCATGTCCGGGGCAAAATAGCGTTTCATCTTCATGATATTGTTACCTGTGTAGTTCTCATCCGGCCTGTTCCAGTCGGCGTCCGACATTTCCGGTTACCAGAACCTGCTTGCTGTCCGGTACTTCGTCATAGGAAATAACGTGCAGGCTGGGAAGCGCGCTTCTGAGCAGGCGTGACAGCAGCGCCCTGAGCGTGGGGCTCACCAGCAGTACTGCAGATTCACCTGTCATTTCTTGTTTTTGCGCCATTTCTTTCATGTCTGTCATCAATCTGTCCACAATTCCCGGCTCCATGCCCATGCCGCCTTCCTGGGCGCCCTGAATAGTTTGTTGCAAGATCTGTTCCAATTGTGGATCAAGAGTTATTACTTTAAGTTCATTTCCCATTCCATTGATTTGTTGGAATATTTGCCTGGACAGTGCTCGCCGTACGGCGGCTGTCAAGGTGTCAGCGTTTTGACTCTCTCGTCCATGCTCCGCCAAAGTTTCAGCAATTGTGCGCATGTCGCGAATCGGAATCCCTTCCCAAAGCAGGTTTTGCAGAACTTTCAGAAGAGTTCCCAGGGGAATCAATTTCGGCACCAGATCCTCTACCAGTTTGGGAGAATTGCGCGCCAGCAGTTCCAGCAGTTGCTGCACTTCCTCATAACCAAGCAACTCATGGGCATGCTGTTGCAGCAAATGGCTCAGATGGGTTGCGATAACCGTGCTGGTGTCAACCACCGTGTAGCCCAATGCCTGTGCTTCATCCCGTTGTGAGGGATCAATCCAGACTGCATCCAGGTCAAAGGCGGGATCCCGGGTCTGGATGCCCTTCAATTCCCCGTAGACCTGACCGGGATTGATGGCCAGTTCACGATCCGGATATACCTCGGATTCCCCCACCGGCACACCCATGAGGGTGATGCGATAGGCGCCCGGTGCCAGCTCCAGGTTGTCACGGATGTGCACTGCAGGCACCAGAAACCCCTGTTCCTGTGACAGCTTGCGGCGCACCCCCTTGATCCGCGCCATGAGCTGTCCACCCTGATCCTTGTCCAGCAGCGGAATCAGCCGGTATCCTACTTCCAGGCCCACGGTGTCCACCTGAGCCACTTCTTCCCAGCTCAAATCCGTCTCACCGGCTTCCTGCGTAGCAACTTCTTCTTCCTGCTCCGCCTCTGCCGTGCTTTTTTGTTGTTTGGAATGAACCATCCAGGCGCCAATTCCGAAGATCAGTGCCAACATCAGAAATACAAAATTGGGCATGCCCGGAACCAGGCCCAGGGTACCGATAATGACTGCCGTAACCAGCAATGCCTTGGGGCTGCTGAAAAGCTGGTCGGCAATCTGCTGCCCCATGTCTTTGGCAGCGGTAACTCTGGTAACGATAATGGCTGCTGCGGTGGACAGTACCAGGGAAGGAATCTGTGCTACCAGGCCATCGCCAATGGTCAGCAGGGCGTAGTTGTGGGAAGCCTCGGAGAATGTCAGACCATGCTGCGCCATGCCGATTGACAGCCCCCCTACTACGTTGATAACAAGAATCAGGATGCCAGCGATTGCATCACCACGAACAAATTTGCTGGCACCATCCATTGAGCCGTAGAAGTCTGCCTCACTGGAGATTTCTTCACGCCTGGCGCGCGCCTGATCCTGAGTGATCAGCCCGGAATTGAGATCGGCATCCACCGCCATCTGCTTGCCGGGCATGGCATCCAGGGTGAACCTGGCGCTTACTTCGGAGATTCGGCCAGCGCCTTTGGTGACCACCACAAAGTTGATGATGGTGATAATGACAAATACGATCAGGCCCACGACATAGTTGCCTCCCACTACAAATTCACCAAATGCCTGGATCACCTTGCCCGCAGCGTCGGTACCATTGTGACCTTCCAGCAGCACCACCCGAGTGGAAGCTACGTTCAGGGACAGGCGCAGTAGGGTAGCAACCAGCAGCACGGTGGGGAATACCGCAAAATCCAGGGGACGATGGGTGTACAACACCACCAGAATCACCATCAATGCAATGGCGATATTGAAGGTGAAGAGTATATCCAGCGCCATGGGTGGCAGAGGCAGCACCATCATGGACAGCATCACCACCAACAGGATTGGTGTGCCCAGGCCACTTTGGCCGAAAGTTTTCAGACTACCCATTAGTGCTTGTGTTTGCATACTTCCATACTCTTTGGTGAATTCATTGCCGGCTTCCAGCTAAAGTGCGACATTCAGATCATCCAGGTTATTTGTATTCATCCGGTACCGGAAGATCCGTGGGTACTGGTGGTTCCTCACCACCTTGTGCATGCGCCGCATCCAGTTGGTAAATGTAGGCCAGGATATGCGCCACTGCGACATACAGCTCTGCAGGTATTTCCTGTTCCAGTTCAGTGGTGGCATAGAGCGCCCGCGCCAGCGGCGGAGCGGAAACAATGGTGATGTTGTGGGACTGGGCAACTTCCCTGATACGCATAGCCACCAGATCGGCACCTTTAGCCACCACCCGTGGCGCCCCGTTGCCTTCCCGCTCATAACACAATGCCACTGCATAGTGTGTCGGATTGGTAATCACCACATCGGCGTCGGGCAACTTTTCCATCATGCGCCGCTGGGATATTTCCCTTTGCAGGGCGCGGATCTTGCTCTTTACTTCAGGACGGCCCTCGGTTTCCTTGTTTTCATCCTTGACTTCCTTGAACGTCATCTTCAACTGTTTTTTGTGTTGCCAGAGCTGAAACGGCACATCAATGGCTGCCACCAGAATCAACACCGAGCTGAGCGCCAGAAATGCCCATACGAACAAGGTTCCTGCATGTGCGATGGCTCGCCCCAGCGATTCATTGGCGAGGGAGAGCAACTCGGTTTTCAGCGACCAGAGCAGCAGCACAGAAACGGCGGCGACAAGCAGGAACTTGGCCAGGGTTTTCACCAGCTCCATCAGCCCCTTGGCTGAAAAAATTCGCCCCAGACCCTTGAAGGGATCAAGTTTTGACCCCTTGAACGCAATGGCCTTGGTGCTGAATGAAAAGCCACCCATGCTTACCGGGCCGGTCATTGCCGCCAGCACCAGCAATGCCAGAAACGGTGACAACATCCACAGCGCCTTGCCGATAACTGCGCCAAACTGCTGTACCAGTGCAGCAGGATCCATAACTTTGGCGCGCTCGATGGTGAGGGCATCACGCATGATCACCGCCAGATCATCTACCAGCATCCCACCCAGCATCATCAACCCCACAGCAGCAACCATCAATACAATGGTGCTGTTCAATTCCCGTGAGCGCGGCACCTGCCCTTTTTCTTTTGCTTCCCGCAGGCGTTTGGGCGTGGGTTGTTCTGTGCGTTCTTCTCCGCTCCCCTGAGCCATATCCCTACTCTCCTATAGCACCAGCAATTGCCGGATCAATGCCACAGCATCGAATAGCAACTTGCTCAGGTGGGTAGTCAACGATGGCAGTATCAGCACCAGCAATACGAAACCCGTCATGATCATCACAGGAAAACCTACTGCAAAAATATTCAATTGTGGAGCTGCCCTCGACGCCACACCGAAAGCGATATTTACCAGCAACAGACCGGTGACCGCAGGAATCGCCACCAGCACCCCGCCGGCAAACATATAGCTGCCCCAGATCGCCAGCTCCCAGAGCTGGTCGGGATTTGGATGCAGGAGTCCCACCGGCAACAGCTGAAAACTTTCCGCCAGCAACTCCAGAAACAATAGATGCCCATCAAGGGCCAGAAAGACGAGGGTGACCATGATCAACAGGAATTGGCTGATGACCGGCACATGTACGCCGTTCTGCGGATCGACTGCAGATGCGAACCCCAGACCCATGGCCATGGCGATGCTTTGCCCGGCGATAATGAATACTGCAAACACCATTTGCAGTATGAACCCCATGGCTACTCCAATCAGAACCTGGTAGAGGCTGATCAGAAAGCCTTCACCACTGATCAGTTCCACTGCCGGCGTTGCCGGCAGTACAGGAAACAGCACCCAGGCAACCAGCAGCGCCAGCAAAACCCGTATCCGCACCGGCAAGCTGGAAGCGGAAAATACCGGCGCCGACACAAACATGGCTCCGATACGCAGGAACGGCCATAGCAGCCCCCCTGCCCAGCCCATCAATTCTGTCCCGGTGAAATGCAGCATCCCTTTCAGCCGCCCCCGATAAGATCTGGAATGCTTTTAAACAACTGGGTGGTAAAGTCGGTGATCAGCCCCAACATCCAGGGTCCGGCAACCATCAGCGCCACCACCAGCACCATAAGTTTGGGAATAAAGCTCAGGGTCATTTCCTGAATCTGCGTGGCGGCCTGCAGTACGCCAACGAACAAACCGATGGCCAAGGCTGAAAGAAGCAGGGGAGCAGCCAGCATAATGGTTACCATCAGGGCACCCTCCCCTACCGCAAGGATGGATTCAGGCGTCATTGATTCAAGCTCCCGGCCATGCCTTTGGTGTTGTTTCCCTGCGTGAAAAAAGGCGTCATGTTTATCTCCTCAAAGATAAAAGCTTGCTGCCAGCGTGCCCATGATCAGCGACCAGCCATCCACCAGCACAAACAACATCAGCTTGAATGGCAATGAAATAATCATCGGCGAAAGCATCATCATGCCCATTGCCATCAATACACTCGCCACCACCAGATCAATGACCAGAAACGGCAGAAAGATCAGGAAGCCGATCTGAAATGCAGTTTTCAGCTCGCTGGTGACAAAAGAAGGCAGCAGCAGCGAGAACGGCACTTCATCGCGTGACGGCAGGCTGCTTTTGCCGGAGATCCGCGTGAACATGAGCAGATCCGCCTGGCGGGTCTGATCCAGCATGAACGTGCGGAAAGGGGCAGCGGCTTTTTCCAGCGCCTGTTCCGCGCCGATTTGTTCATCCAGATATGGCTTGAGACCATCCTGGTAAGCCTTCTCCAACACAGGAGACATGATGAACAGGGAAAGAAACAGGGCCAGGCCGAGGAGGATCTGGTTGGACGGCGTCTGGGCCGTACCCAGTGCCTGACGCAGGATGGCGAGCACGATGATGACCCGGGTAAAGGATGTCATCATGATGAGTGCGGCAGGGAGCATGCTCAACACTGTCATCAACAGCAGGATTTGAATAGTCACCGTGTATGTCTGGCTGCCATCAGTGCCGGGGGTAACAGTAACCGCAGCCAGCCCGGGTTGCGCCAGTGCGTCGCCGCCAGCAAACAGCAGCAGCATGACAAACATGCCTCTGCTGATGAAAATCGAAGCTGACAGGAGTTTCGGTAACAGACTGCTTTGCCGGTTTTGGGATGACAGGGTTTCCATATTATTCAGTCTTTCCTTTTTCCTGATTGATCAGCTGTGCCAGCTTCTGGCCAAAGCCGCTGTTGCCAGAATCAGCTTCCCGGGGCTGTATGGGTTCGTCCAGCACATGCAGGGTCTGCAATCTTCCTGGCGCCACCCCCACCAGCAATTGGGTATCGCCCACCTGAACCAGCACGATGCGCTCCTTGGAACCAAGGGAGATCCCGCCCAGCAGGCGCAAACCCTGGGTTCCTGCCATGCGGGAATGAGTAAAGCGTTTGGCGACCCAGGCCAGCAGCATCACCATGGCCAGCACTATGCCCAAACCACCAAGAACCTGCACCATCTGTGAGCCCAGGTCCGTCCGGATCGCATTTCCGCTGATCAAGGCAGGAGATGAGGTTTCTGCCGCCAGTGGAACCGGCAACAGAATAAAAAGCAGCTTGTAGAGTCGATGCATGATGATGGTTCAGCGCAGTTTTTTAACCCGTTCGGCGGGGCTGATAACATCCAGCAGCCGGATGCCAAATTTGTCATTGACCACTACCACTTCACCGTGGGCGATCAGTGTGCCGTTTACCAGCACATCCATTGGTTCTCCGGCGAGACGGTCCAGCTTTACTACGGAACCGCGATTCAGGCGCATAAGTTCCTCAATGGTCATGCGGGCGCGGCCAATCTGCATGGACAGGGTTACCGGGATATTGAGAATCACATCCAGATTTGGTTCGATGGATTCTGCTGCTTCATCGGCATTCAGGGATTCAAACTTTGCACTTTCATACTCTGGCTTCCCCGGCTCCTGTACTGCTCCTGTTTCATCCTCAGGCATGGCTGTTGCAGTACCTTCTTCATCTGACAGTTCCGCAGAAAAATCAGCATTGGTTGTGCTGTCAGGCTGCTCTGCTGCGCTGGCTGCTTGCTCACTCATGATTGGCTCCTGTGTTCCTGTTTTTGATTCGCCGCTGAATGGGTAAGCGGCTCAATAATCTTTATGGCATTTTTTCCCTGGGCGATACCAAAACAACCCTGTACCATGGGCACACCAGCGGCCCGCAGGGTTACCTGTTCCCCGATATCTGCGGGAATCACATCTCCGGGCTGCAGGCACAATACCTCGCCCAGGGTTTTGGGTATCTCAACCAGAGAGCTGTCCAGTTCCACTTGCACTTTCAGCAGATCCGCCTGTAGCGCCTGCTGCCAGTCACTGTCTTGCTCTGCTTCAATTTTCGGCATTCCGGGTTCCAGCTGCACCCGTAACGGCTCCAGCATGTTCAGGGGCAAGACCAGATGAAAAAATCCACCGCCGCCATCAAGCTCAATCTCTATTTCCGTAATCACCACCAGCTCGGAAGGAGTGGCAATGTTGACAAAGCGGGGGTTGGTCTCGGACTTGCTGTACTCGAAGCCCAGGGTTGCCACTGGCTCCCAGGCTTTGAAAAGATCCTCCAGTGCCATATTGATCAGTAGCTGAATTACACGCCCTTCCGTGGGGGTAAACTCTGTACCTGCGCGGCTGGTTTGAAAGCGTCCACCTCCACCAAAATAATTGTCCACGGCGATGAACACCAGCTTGGGATCGAGAACGATAAGCCCGGCCCCGACCAGGGGATGAATATGGATGAGGTTGATGCTGGATGGCGTCTCCAGGCTATCCATATACTCGGCATATTTTGCCAACCTGGGCTAGCCCATGGTCAAGTCTGCCGAGTGCTTGAGCATCCGGTACAGACTGACATTGAAGTGGCGCACGAAACGCTGATAGATGGTTTCCAGTACCGGAAGCTGGTTGCGCGACAGGTGTTCCTGATCAGTAAAATCAAACGGATATAGCTCGTCATCCGCCGCTGACAGGCCGGTTCCTGCTTCCACTTCACCGCTTTCCACGCCAGTGAGCAGGGTGTCTATCTCTTCCTGGGACAGTACATTCTTTGCAGACATGGCAGCGGCTACTGGGCTACAAAAGCGGTGAAATAGACGGCCTCGACGCCATCGATTCCTGCTTCGTGGTACAGGGTGTTGTTCACTTCTTCCAAGGTCTGGGCCAGTAGTTTTTCCTTGCCCTCCCGGGTGACCACGTCTGCATATTCCTGGGAGCTGAACAGCAATAGCAGGTTGTTGCGCAGCATTGGCTTGTATTCGTCCACAATCTTGATAACTTCCGCATCGCGGGACATAAGCTCTACACTGAGCTGCATGAAACGCGCCTGGCTTTGATCCTTGAAGCTCACCACGAAAGCCGGATCCAGACCGGTAAACAACGGAGGCTCATCGCTGGCTTTCTTTTTCTTCTTTTTGGCCAGTGATCCTTCCTGGTCTGTTTGCTCGCCATCAACTTCGGCAACCACAGGCTCCTGCATTCCGAGGAAATACCAGGCTGCACCGCCACCAATGCCGGCAAGCAGCAAAACCACTACCATTATTATGATGATGAGTTTCAGCTTCGAGGATTTCTTCTTTCCCTTGCCTTCTACATCCAGATTCAAATCATCTTTCTTTGCCATTGTTCTGCATTCCCGTGAGTGACTTTCCATAACAGGGATGCAGGAGTCGTGCCAAGCCAAATAGCAATATTTATTTATATATATTTCAGTATATTAAAGATATTACTTAAAGTATTGCCGAGGGTATGACAAAACTACGACAGGGAGAACGCCGATTCTTTGACAGCCCTGCAAAGGCGATGTCTGATTTCCGCCGCAAATCAGTGTCAATGGCCACCCGCCCCAAAATCATTCGGGACACCTGTTTTCCTTGAGGAACATCTGAATAAGCCAATTCGTGTCATTCCGGCACACGAGCCCATCCCTGGAGTCGCACACCGGGATGACAGCTTGATCAGAGATTCCTTAGCCCGGATGTTTCACCAGGAAGTCCGATGATTGTGCCGAGATTGTTGTTCAGAGGCGAATTTCTGATCGAATCAATAGCCCAAGCTATTGATGAGTGAAGAAATATCGTCTCTGGGC
>JAJRUY010000140.1 GCA_024277555.1 Gammaproteobacteria bacterium
ATGTTGGAGATGTAGGTCTTGCCCACGCCAGACATGCCCAGCAGGGTGATTTTCTTGTGCTCCCAGGCACGGAATGATTCAACAGTAAATTTCACATCTGGTGTCCAATTGCAGATCCGGTGCCTCAATTATACCGGGGTATGTCCAGGCAAGTGAATTTGTACCGGAAAACACACGCCTGGTTCGGCGCCTGCTCAAAACATCATGTCTAGGAGTCTGTCGGATTTAGGCTGAATCGGCTGCAAAAGCGGGACAGCGGTCTGATTTTCCCTGATTTTTCGTCACATAGCGCCCACTATGCTCCTCAAAATCATCCTCGCTGTCCCACTTTTTCGCTTCGATCCCCCTAAATCCGACAGACTCCTAGCCAGACTTGGCCACCCAGATCAGTACGGCAGCCCCGGCGGCGACCAATGCAAAAGTGACTATTGAGCTGCCCAGAGCATGCCCTTGATTGACCAAGGCGGACACGGCGCCATAAAACAGCATCAATGCCGCAACAATGGCTCCAAGAATTAACAGGGATTTTTTCATGATAAATAATGGCTGTGCCAGGAAAGACTCAGAATATCATAACTGATTCTACAACAGGATCAGGTTGTTGCTGGCCGATCATTGCCAGCCAGGTCTTTTGCCAGCTCCAGAATCTTGGAATGGGTTACCCGAGGCGTATCCATAGTTGTCCATCCTTGATTTCTACGGGATGGGTGCGGATAGGTTCGACGGCGGGCTCTGTTTCTGGTTGTCCGGTTTTCAGGTCGAAACAACTGCCGTGCAGGGAACACTTGATGCGGCCATTCTGTATGCAGCCGAGAAACAGGGAGTAATCCTCATGGCTGCACATTTCGTCTATGACATAGGGTTTGCCATCTGCATTGCATAGCAGCAGGCGTTTTCCCGCTGCATTGACGCGCTTCATCTGGCCAGGCGCCAGTTCGTTTTCTGTGGCAATGGCAATCCAGCGGTCGTCCATTATTTTACCCGGTTGGCAGCCTTGCCCGAATCCAGTACGGCGCGAACGGTTTCAGCAGCTTGTTTCAGGTTGTCATGTTGGCCCATATGTTTGAGGATCAGTGCGCCGGTGTAAACCAGGGAGTCATAGGTGGCTCCCTGTTTTCCGTTGAGTGCCTGCATGCCGGTATCAGCAGCTGCCAGGGCAGCATCCTTGATATCCACGGCAATGGTGATCTCGTCACCCGGGCGTGTGGTTTTGGGTAAATCTTCCGGCAGGGGAACCGCACGCAGGGTTTGTACAATGCCAACCATGTTCGGGTGAATTTCCACGCCAATTTCTTCTCCCCGGTCATGATAGCTGAAGTATTTTCCGTCCTGCCTCAGGGAAGGAATGATGCCGCCTTCCACACCGCGAATAAACAAGGCTGAATCGAATCCCACATGGCGGGCCAGCATGGCATAAATCGGAGGGTAGGGCTTGTGTACATAGCCGCTGACGAAATGCGTCTGCTGTTTACCGGCTACAGGTTTGGCCAGCACTTCCACCGTGGTGAGTACCTGGCGCTTGATCATCTGGGTGCGCAGGGGAATCAGGTCATGCAGGGGCTTGCAGAAGCTGGCCTGGTCGATATATGCCCAGCCGGTGTCAGGATCGGAGAGCCGACTGGCGGCCTGCCGGGAATCAAGATCAACATCGGCGCCTGCCGCTTGCAGCACATGGCGGTGGGTAATGCCATATTTTGGCCCCACGGCATCCAGGCCATGGGAAATGGGATGCAGGCCGCACTCCGCCAGCAGTGGTGGAAGAAAGGGGGCGGCAGGCAGGGTGCGATTGTAGCCGTCATAGGGGTCGGCAATGTCCAGGACATGATCGACTTCGGCTGTTACGCCATTTACAGCCTCCCGGATGCCATCCAATACGCCTTTGAATTCGTCACGGCTTTCCCTTTTCATGCGCAGGGCGATGAAGAAGAGTGCGGCCTGTACCGGATCTATCTGGTCGTGCAGGATTGCGACGGTTGCTTCCCGGGCCTCGTCCAGGCTGATGTCCTTGGAAAGCTCTGGCCCGGTAGCAATGCGCTGCAGGATTGAGCGCATGAGCATATGAGCCTGAGTGGTCTTGGTGACAGTCATTATTACTCCTTATTGGTTGCCGGATCAATAAAGGCAAGGCGTGGAACAGGAAGGCAATATAAGTAATACTGGTAAAACAGTTGGATCAAGGGTATTTACCGCTCATTGGCCGTTGATGTATTTCGCTTTAGCACCGTAGTGATTACCCGGTCGAACTCAAAATAGACGGTAAATTTTTCATAGTCCCAGCGGCTGATGGGCGGATCGCCGACAGGCGCATGTTTTTTCTGGGGGGTGCCGAAACGCTTTTCTACCGTACTCATGCTGTCACCCCGTTGCGGACGGGGTGTATTTGCCCGCTGCTCTTCCTTCACCGCATCAATGAGCAACACCTGGGTAAGTCCGGTAGTGGGCAAGAACAAAGAGCCCGCGAAGAGTAAGATCCATATGTGTTTCATCATTATTTATCCTGTCTGATAGTACTGCTTCAAAATATAGCATTTGAGCTTCCACAAGGGGAGAGGGACTGCTTGTATTTGTTCAATTTGTTGATCTATGGCAGCTTTTTGTGGGCGTGGATATACTAGAATGGTTTTAATTATGG
>JAJRUY010000141.1 GCA_024277555.1 Gammaproteobacteria bacterium
CACCCCGTTCTTCAACAACTATCGTCCGCAGTTCTACTTCCGCACCACAGACGTCACTGGCGCCTGCGAACTGCCGGAAGGCGTGGACATGGTAATGCCGGGCGATAACGTAAAGATGACGGTGAAGCTGATTGCGCCGATTGCGATGGAAGAAGGCTTGCGCTTCGCCATTCGTGAAGGTGGCCGTACTGTTGGCGCCGGTGTTGTTTCCAAGGTTATTGAGTAAGCATTATGGCTAACCAGCGTATCAGAATCAGACTCAAGTCCTTTGATCACCGTTTGATAGATCAGTCTACACGGGAGATCGTGGACACGGCGAGGCGCACTGGCGCCCGGGTCAAGGGTCCCATTCCGCTTCCAACGCGCAAAGAGCGCTACACGGTACTGATTTCACCGCACGTCAACAAGGACGCGCGTGACCAGTACGAGATTCGCACCCACAAGCGCCTCATGGACATCATCGATCCTACTGACAAGACAGTGGACGCATTGATGAAGCTGGATTTGGCGGCTGGGGTAGATGTTCAGATCAAACTGAACTGAGGTTTTAAATCATGGCATTAGGATTAGTCGGACGCAAAGCAGGCATGACCCGGGTCTTTAATGACGATGGGATTTCCATACCTGTGACTGTTGTTCAGGTAGAGCCCAACCGGGTCACGCAAGTGCGTACGCCGGAAACCGATGGCTATAAAGCTGTACAGGTTACGGTGGGCAAGCGCAAGGCCAGCCGCGTGAGCAAGCCTCTGGCCGGTCATTTCGCCAAGGCGGGTGTCGAAGCCGGGCGCGGTATGTGGGAGTTTCGTCTGGAGGATCATCAGGGCGATGTTCCCGAATTGGGCAGTGAAATCAAAGTCGACCTGTTCGAGCAGGGGCAGAAGGTGGATGTGAGTGGAATTTCCAAGGGCAAAGGATTCCAGGGTGGTGTGAAGCGTCATAACTTCAAAATGCAGGACGCCACCCACGGCAACTCCCTTTCTCATCGTGCGCTTGGTTCCATCGGCCAGTGTCAAACGCCTGGTCGCGTGTTCAAGGGCAAGAAAATGGCCGGACACATGGGCAGTGAAAAAGTTACCGTGCAGACCCTTGAGATCGTTCGGGTGGATGCAGAACGTGGTTTGCTGCTGATTAAAGGTGCCGTACCTGGTGCTCCCGGGGGCGACGTTATCGTCACTCCGGCGATTAAATTGAAGAATAAGGGCTAAGTCATGGACTTGAATGTAACAGGCGGGGCATCCCTGCAGGTATCTGACGCCGTATTCGGCGCCGACTTCAAAGAAGCGCTGGTTCATCAGGTGGTTACTGCCTACATGGCAGCTGCCCGCTCTGGTACCAAAGCACAGAAGAATCGCGCTGCTGTCAGCGGCGGTGGTATCAAGCCTTTCCGTCAGAAGGGTACAGGTCGTGCGCGTCAGGGTACGAT
This sequence comes from Gammaproteobacteria bacterium, assembly GCA_024277555.1. Classification (GTDB taxonomy): domain Bacteria; phylum Pseudomonadota; class Gammaproteobacteria; order Chromatiales; family Chromatiaceae; genus Thiolapillus. The sequence continues at coordinate 1,424 of JAJRUY010000141.1, forward strand.
TCGCAGTCCCATCATGCGCAAGGGGGGCGTCACGTTTGCCGCACAACCTCGCAGTTACGCGCAGAAAGTTAACAAGAAGATGTATCGTGGTGCGTTGCGTTCCATCCTCTCCGAGCTGCTTCGCCAGGAGCGTCTGGTGGTAGTTGACAGTTTCGCAGTCGATGCTCCTAAAACCAAGGAGCTGGTTGGAAAGCTCAAGGATCTGGACATGAATGATGTGCTGATCATCACCGCGCAAATGGACGAAAACATGCTGCTTGCGGCGCGCAACCTCTACCATGTGGATGTACGCGACACCGAGCAGCTGGATCCGGTTTCCCTGGTTGGTTATGAAAAGGTGCTGATGACAGCAGAAGCACTGAAAAAGATCGAGGAGCAGTTGGCATGAGTAGTAAAGAACATTTATTGAAGGTCTTGCTCGGTCCGCTGACTTCCGAGAAAACCGCCAACGCGGCCGACAGCGCACGGCAATTTACCTTCAAGGTAACCACTGATGCGACCAAGCCGGAAATTGCGGCTGCCGTGGAAATGCTTTTCGAAGTAAATGTGGAAAAGGTGCAGACCATCAACGTCAAGGGCAAGAGCAAGCGTTTCGGCCAGGTCCAGGGACGCCGAAAGGACTGGAAAAAGGCCATTGTGCGTCTTGCTGAAGGGCAGGATATCGATTTTGGAGCTGGTGCCTGAGGGCGCCGGCACAACAAGTTAAGTAAAGCGGAAGCAGAAAGATGCCAATCGTTAAAGCTAAACCGACCTCACCTGGTCGCCGGTTTGTGGTTCAGGTAAAGACCCCTGGGCTGCATAAAGGCGCTCCTTACGAGCCGTTGCTGGCCAAGAAGTCCAAAACCGGTGGGCGCAACAACCAGGGGCGTATCACCACCCGCCATCGTGGTGGTGGCCACAAGCAGCGTTATCGGATTATTGACTTCAAGCGCGACAAGGATGGAATCCCGGGTGTGGTTGAACGCCTGGAATACGATCCCAACCGTAGTGCGCATATTTGTCTGATCAAATATGCTGACGGTGAGCGCCGCTATATTATTGCTCCGAAAGGCTTGCAGGCCGGGGATAGCATTCAGTCCGGCATCGAGGCGCCCATCGACACCGGGAACTCCCTGCCTTTACGCAACATTCCGGTCGGTAGCACTATTCACTGCATCGAAATGAAAGTCGGCAAAGGCGCCCAGATTGCGCGTAGTGCCGGTACATCCGCGCAACTGGTCGCCCGAGAAGGCAACTATGCCACCTTGCGTTTGCGTTCCGGTGAAATGCGCAAGATCCATGCGGATTGCCGCGCCACTCTTGGTGAAGTCGGCAACTCCGAGCACAGTCTGCGCAAGCTGGGTAAGGCTGGCGCCACACGCTGGCGCGGTATTCGTCCCACCGTTCGCGGTGTGGTAATGAATCCGGTAGATCACCCCCATGGTGGTGGTGAAGGTCGTACTTCTGGCGGTCGCCATCCGGTGAGCCCCTGGGGTGTGCCTACCAAGGGTTACAAGACCCGCAGTAACAAGCGTACCGATAAATTCATCGTACGCGATCGTCGCCGTAAGTAATCGGGTGAGGTAAGAGAATAATGCCACGTTCAATACGCAAAGGTCCTTTCGTCGATCATCATCTGATGAAGAAAGTGGAAGATGCCGTAGCGACCAACAACCGTCGTCCTATCAAGACCTGGTCCCGTCGCTCCATGATTCTGCCGGATATGGTAGGGCTGACTATCGCAGTACACAATGGTCGTCAACATGTTCCCGTGCTGGTTTCGGAAAACATGGTTGGACATAAACTCGGCGAATTCGCGCTGACCCGTACCTATCGTGGTCACGCTGCCGACAAGAAATCCAAGCGTTAAGGAGCAGGATATGCAAGCAGTAGCAAAATTGCGTCATGCACGCCTGTCTGCACAAAAAGGGCGTCTGGTTGCCGATCAGATTCGCGGTTTGCCGGTGGAGCGCGCTCTGGAGACACTGCAGTTCAGCAAGAAAAAAGGCGCCGCAATGATCAAAAAGATTCTGGATTCCGCAATCGCGAATGCAGAAAATAACGAAGGTGCCGATGTTGATGAGCTTAAGGTCACAGCCATTATGGTTGACGAAGGGCCTACCATGAAGCGCATCCGGGCAAGAGCAAAAGGCCGTGCGAGCAAGATTTTGAAGCGCACCAGCCATATCACCGTCACCGTTGGCGACGAGTAAACAGGCAGAATTATGGGTCAAAAAGTACATCCAATCGGTATCCGCCTGGGTATCGTCAAGCAACATACCTCCAAGTGGTACGCAGACAGCAGCAACTATGCAGATCTGCTCAACCAGGATCTGACGGTACGCGATTTTCTGAAAAAGAAGCTGGCGCATGCCTCCGTATCACGCATTCAGATCGACCGCATGGCGAACAATGCACATATTACAGTGCATACCGCACGCCCGGGTCTGGTGATCGGCAAGAAAGGCGAAGACATCGACGCCCTGCGCCGTGAGGTCTCCCGCATGATGGGCGGCCCCGTGCATATCAGCATCGAGGAAATCCGCAAGCCAGAGCTGGACGCCCAACTGGTTGCCGAAAGCATTGCCCAGCAGCTCGAGCGCCGCATCATGTTCCGGCGTGCCATGAAGCGTGCGGTGCAAAATTCCATGCGTCTTGGCGCAGAAGGTATCAAGGTGAATATCTCCGGCCGCCTGAATGGTGCCGAGATTGCCCGTAATGAATGGTACCGGGAAGGTCGCGTGCCGCTGCACACTCTGCGTGCAGACATTGATTACGGGATAGCGGAAGCCGAAACAACCTATGGAATCATCGGCATCAAGGTCTGGATCTTCAAAGGTGAGATTTACGGTGATGAGGCTCTGCTGGAGTCCAAATCCGGCAAGAAAGGCAAAAAATCCGGCGGGAGAGGCTAAGCCATGTTACAGCCAAAGCGTACCAAATTTCGTAAACAGCATACCGGCCGTAACCGTGGCCTGGCGCAGCGTGGCGGCAGCGTCAGTTTTGGCGAGTTCGGCCTCAAGGCCACTGGTCGCGGGCGCATTACTGCCCGCCAGATCGAGGCTGCACGTCGTACCATCACCCGCCGCGTAAAGCGGGGTGGTAAATTGTATATTCGGATATTTCCGGACAAGCCCATTACCAAAAAGCCCCTGGAAGTGCGTATGGGCAAAGGCAAGGGCAACGTGGAATACTGGGTGGCTCTGGTGCAGCCGGGCCGCATGCTCTATGAAATCGAGGGTGTATCCGAAGAGCTGGCAAGGGAAGCATTCAAGCTGGCTTCCGCCAAATTGCCTGTGGCAACAACATTTGTTAAGCGGACGATAATGTGATGAAGGCGAGTGAACTGCGGGACAAGTCCCTGGATGAGCTGAAGCAGGAGTTGCACGATAAACTCAAAGAGCAATTCAGTCTGCGTATGCAGAATGGTACCGGCCAGCTGGCGCGTCACCACGTTGTAAAAGAGGTGCGCCGTGATATCGCGCGTATCAAGACAGTAATGAACGAAATGCGGAAGGCGGGTTAGAGATGAGCGAGCAAGGCCAGACAAACCGTACGCTGCAGGGTAAAGTCATCAGTGACAAGATGGACAAGTCCATCACCGTGCAGATTGAGCGTCGGGTTAAACATCCTATCTACGGAAAATTTATTCGTCGTTCCACCAAGGTGCACGCCCACGATGAGAACAATGAATGTCGTGCGGGCGATGTAGTGGTGGTGGAACAATGCCGTCCACTCTCCAAGACCAAGAAATGGCGTTTCGTCAAACTGGTCGAAAAGGCTAACTGAGCAACATCTTTGACTTTTTGTTGAAGATACTGACTGACAACATAAGGGTAGTGTCATGATCCAGATGCAAACCATACTGAACGTAGCCGACAACAGTGGCGCGAAACGTGTTCAGTGCATCAAAGTACTGGGCGGTTCACATCGCCGATATGCCGGTGTTGGGGATATTATCAAGGTGTCTGTAAAGGACTCCATCCCTCGCGGCAAAGTGAAAAAAGGTGACGTTTACAACGCAGTGGTCGTCCGCACCAAAAAAGGTGTGCGCCGTCCGGATGGTTCCGTTATTCGTTTCGACGGTAATGCAGCTGTACTGCTCAACACCCAACTGCAACCCATCGGCACCCGTATCTTTGGTCCGGTGACCCGTGAATTGCGAGGCGAACGTTTTATGAAAATTATTTCGTTGGCTCCTGAGGTGCTTTGAGGAAAAGTCATGGCAAACAAGATTCGTAAAGGTGACGACGTCATCGTCCTGGCTGGCAAGGATAAAGGCAAGCGGGGTACGGTGCTCCAACTGGTTGGCGACAATCGTGTCCTGGTTGAGAATATCAACCTGGCCAAGAAACATGCCAAGCCCAATCCCATGAAGGGTGAGCCCGGTGGTATTGTGGAAAAGGAAATGCCCCTGGATATTTCCAGCGTCGCATTGTTCAACCCGATAAGCAACAAGGCTGACCGCGTGGGTTTCAAAACCCTCGACGATGGTCGTAAGGTGCGTGTATTTAAATCCAACGGCGAAGTCGTGGACGTCTGAGGCAGGTAATCCAATGACTAGGTTACAGGATCATTATAAACAACAGGTTATTCCCGCGCTGATCGAAAAATTCGGTTATAAAAGCGTCATGCAGGTTCCTCGGATTGAAAAAATCACCCTGAACATGGGTGTGGGCGAGGCGACTGGGGACAAGAAAATCCTTCAGAATGCGACGGGAGACATGGTCAAGATCGCCGGGCAGAAGCCTGTCGTCACGCTGGCCAGGAAGTCTGTCGCCGGGTTTAAAATCCGTGAAGGTTGGCCCATCGGCTGCAAAGTGACCTTGCGCGCCGATCGCATGTACGAGTTTCTCGACCGTCTGGTGAATATCGCCATTCCGAGAATTCGTGATTTCCGCGGTTTGAATGCAAAATCTTTCGACGGTCGTGGCAACTACAGCATGGGCGTCAAGGAACAAATTATATTTCCGGAAGTGGAATACGATAAGATCGATGCCCTGCGTGGCATGGATATCACCATTACTACCAGTGCTGGTAGCGATGAGGAAGGTCGAGCCCTGCTTGAGGGATTCAACTTTCCTTTCAAGTAACAGAATAGAGAGTCCAGGATATTATGGCAAAGAAAAGCATGATTGCCCGTGAGAAGAAGCGGGCCAGTCTGGCGGCAAAGTACGCGGCGAAGCGTGCCGAGCTGAAGGCTGTCATCAAGAACCCTGAAAGCAGCATGGAGCAGGTGGACGAAGCAGTGTTGACGCTGCAGAAACTGCCTCGGGATTCCAGCCCGGTAAGAAAGCGGCTCCGTTGCCGTATCACTGGCCGGCCGCATGGCGTTTACCGTAAATTTGGCCTGTGTCGCAACAAGCTGCGAGAAGCCGCCATGCGTGGTGATGTGCCAGGTCTGAAAAAAGCCAGCTGGTAGGGTTGCCTGTTGCCGTCAATTTGTGATGGCGATATTGAGATCAGGAATACGCAAAATATTTCTGGATTTTTATAAAGAAATTAGCTAAAGTTGTCGGCTTCCTGTAATGGGAGCCGATTTCGTCAATGGGTATCGAGCTTCGTGCCAGAAGTTGCCTGACCCGAGGAGCCTTTAAACTATGAGTATGTCAGATCCGATTGCGGATATGCTTACACGCGTCCGTAATGGCCAGTCTGCTGGCAAGGTCAGCGTCACGCTGCCTGCATCCAAGAAAAAAATAGCAATTGCCGGCGTATTGAAAAACGAGGGTTACATCAGTGATGTAAACACCTCTGATGTCGATGGCAAGTCGGTGATGGAAATCACGCTGAAGTATTTTCAGGGGCGTCCGGTTATTGACATGGTAAAACGCGTCAGTCGTCCGGGGCTGCGCATCTACAAGGGGTGTGATGAGCTGCCCAAGGTGCGTGGCGGACTTGGTATCGCAATTGTTTCCACCTCCCGTGGCGTAATGACAGATCGCGAGGCCCGCAAGCAGGGTCACGGCGGCGAAGTCATTGCCTTCGTAGCGTAAAGCAGGGGGCTGACATGTCACGTATAGCAAAAGCGCCAGTAACTGTCGTATCCGGTTTGGAGGTCAAGCTGGATGGGCAGAAGGTTACCGTAAAGGGCTCCAAATCTACCCAGGAATATGAGATCCACCCTTTGGTGGAGGTCAGTTTTGAAGAGGGCTTGCTGCGGGTGCGGCCCAAAGACGTTGGCAGCAAGCAGGGCTGGGCCATGGCTGGCACCATGCGTGCACTGTTGAACAATATGGTAATCGGTGCCTCCCAGGGGTTTCAAAAGAAACTGCAACTGGTTGGTGTTGGATACCGCGCCCAGGTAAAAGGCAAGGTTCTGGATCTGAGTCTTGGCTTTTCGCACCCGGTTGAATACACGATTCCCGAAGGCATTAGCATTGAAACGCCCTCGCAGACAGAAATCGTGGTTTCCGGTACTGACAAGCAAAGAGTCGGGCAGGTGGCGGCTGAAATTCGCCGTTATCGTCCGCCCGAGCCCTACAAGGGTAAAGGTGTCCGCTATGCGGATGAGCATGTAATCCGCAAAGAAGCGAAGAAGAAATAAGAGGTTATGACGATGGACAAGAAATCAAGTCGCATACGTCGGGCCCGCCGGTCCAGAGCAAAGATTCGCGATCTGGGCGTTCATCGCCTGAGCGTACATCGCACACCGCGCCATATCTATGCGCAGGTTATTGCGCCGAATGGGAATACGGTTGTATGTTGCGCTTCCACCTTGGACAAAGACGTGCGGGGCAGCATCGAAGGTTCTACGGGAAATGCCAGTGCAGCATCCGTCGTCGGCAAACTCGTTGCAGAGCGGGCCAAGGCCGCAGGCGTGGATACGGTTGCTTTTGACCGTTCGGGTTTTCAATATCACGGCCGCGTAAAAGCGCTGGCGGAAGCAGCCCGCGAAGCCGGGCTCCAGTTCTGAGGATTGGATAATGGCAAATTATGAACAAAACGCCGGCGATGATTTCATCGAGAAACTGGTTGCTGTAAACCGTGTCGCCAAAGTAGTAAAAGGCGGTCGTCAATTCGGTTTTTCTGCCTTGGTGGTTGTTGGCGACGGTGACGGCAAGGTTGGTTTCGGCATGGGCAAGGCGAAAGAAGTGCCTATCGCTATCCAGAAGGCGATGGAGACTGCGCGTCGCAATATGAGAAGCATCAAGCTGGCTGACGGAACCTTGCAATACCCTGTAATCGGTCGCCATGGTGCGGCCAAGGTATATATGCAGCCTGCATCCGATGGTACCGGTATTATCGCCGGTGGCGCCATGCGTGCGATCTGCGAAGCTGCAGGTGTACATAATGTTTTGGCCAAGTGTATTGGCAGCAACAACCCCATCAATGTGGTTCGCGCTACAATGAATGGTCTGGCGGATATGGTCAGCCCGGAAGATGTCGCTGCCAAGCGTGGCAAGACTGTTGAAGAAATACTGGGGTGATACAGTGGCTGAGTCAAAAATGATGAAAGTAAAACTGGTGCGCAGCATGAGTGGTCGACTGAAATCCCATAAGGCCTGTGCGCGTGGCCTGGGATTGCGCCGCATGCACCAGGTGGTTGAGGTGGAAGATACGCCTTCCACTCGCGGCATGTTGAACAAGGTATCCTATATGGTACAGCTCGTGGAGGATGCATAAGATGCGCCTGAATACACTCAAGCCAGCGAACGGCAGCAAGACCAACAGAAAGCGCGTTGGTCGCGGTATTGGTAGCGGGTTCGGTAAAACCTGTGGTCGTGGCCACAAGGGCCAGAAGTCGCGCTCCGGTGGTTTCCACAAGGTAGGATTTGAAGGCGGTCAAATGCCTTTGCAGCGCCGCTTGCCAAAGGTAGGCTTTCGTTCGCGCAAGGCAAAATATACGGCTGAAATCCGGCTGGACGAGCTGGGCAAGATTTCCGGTGATGTTGTAGACATGAATGCCTTGTATGATGCTGACATCCTGCCGCGCACCATGAAGCGGGGAAAGGTTATTCTTTCCGGTGAAATCAAGCGCGCTGTTACGGTAAAAGGATTGCGGGCAACCAAGGGGGCGCGGGCCGCCATTGAAGCTGCTGGCGGTAAAGTAGAGGACTGATTCAGATCATGGCTCTGAACCCTTCAGCAGGTAGTGGCGTACAGATCGGTCAGTTGACCGAGCTGCGGCAGCGTTTTCTGTTTTTGTTGGGAGCGCTGATCGTATTTCGCATCGGCACCTATATTCCGGTTCCCGGGGTCAACCCGGCGTCCCTGGCGGCGCTGTTTGATCAACAGCAGGGAAGCATCCTGGGCATGTTCAACATGTTTTCCGGAGGCGCGCTGGAGCGGGCTTCTATTCTGGCGCTGGGGATCATGCCATATATTTCGGCATCCATTATTGTGCAGCTGATGACTTCAGTGGTGCCCAAGTTGGAACAACTGAAGAAGGAAGGAGAAGCAGGTCGCAGGAAAATCACCCAGTACACCCGGTACGGAACCGTGGTGCTGGCGACATTTCAGGCAGTGGGCATTTCCTTCGCCCTGCAGAGCCAGTCAGCTGGTGGTATGTCCATGGTGATGGCGCCGGGCATGGGTTTTGTGTTTACCGCTGCAGTGTCGCTGGTTACCGGAACCATGTTTCTGATGTGGCTGGGTGAGCAGATTACCGAGCGAGGCCTGGGTAACGGCATCTCGATGATCATTTTTGCAGGCATTGTGGCAGGCTTGCCGTCTGCCTTTGGGTCTGTGGCAGAGTTGGTTAGAAACGGCGAAATGAATGCCTTGTTTGCATTGTTCCTGTTCCTGATGGCGCTTGGAGTAACGGCTTTCGTGGTGTTTGTCGAGCGTGGGCAGCGCCGCATTACCATCAACTATGCGAAGCGCCAGCAAGGGCGGCGTATGCTGGCGGCGCAGAGCAGCTTCCTGCCTCTCAAGCTGAATATGGCCGGTGTTATCCCGCCGATTTTTGCTTCGAGTATTATCCTGTTTCCCACCACTATGGCGCAGTGGGCTGGTAACACGCCGGATATGCGCTGGTTGCAGGATATTGTGGCAAAGCTGTCTCCAGGGGAGCCGATTTATGTGGCCCTGTATGCGGCGGCAATTATTTTCTTCTGTTTTTTCTATACGGCGTTGGTATTCAATGCCCGAGAAACTGCAGATAACCTGAAACGTTCCGGCGCTTTTATCCCTGGCATCCGCCCGGGTGAGCAAACCGCCAAATACGTCGATGGCGTTATGACCCGATTGACCCTAGTTGGTGCAATATACATTACAGCTGTGTGTTTGTTGCCTGAATTTCTGATCGTTGGCTGGAACGTGCCGTTTTATTTCGGCGGAACTTCGCTGCTGATCGTAGTTATCGTAATCATGGATTTCATCGCCCAGGTGCAGTCGCACCTCATGTCTCACCAGTATGAGGGGTTGATGAAGAAAGCTAATCTTAAAGGCCAAGGTGGCGCGGGTGTGATCCGCTGAACCTGGTGAGGTATACAGGACCGAGAAAATGAAAGTTCGTGCTTCGGTAAAAAAAATGTGTCGCAACTGCAAGATCATCAAGCGCAAGGGCGTGGTCAGAGTGATCTGCACTGATCCCAGGCATAAACAGCGCCAGGGGTAAGCGGCCAAGAAGGCATCCGATATTTGTACATGATCGGACACAAGTCGATATTGAAAAACTGTTGCAGTTGAGTTATAGTTCCGCGGCTTCGTGGTATGTAATTTGCCATGACAACCCAAGTTAAAGCATCTGAGGAGATGACAGGATGGCCCGCATAGCAGGCGTAAATATTCCAGACCGTAAACATACAGTTATCGCGTTAACTGCGATTTATGGCATCGGCCGTTCGCGTGCGGCAAAAATCTGTGATAAAGCCAATGTGGCGGAGGATCAGAAAATTATCGAGCTTAGTGAAGATGAGCTGGAGAAATTGCGCGCCGAAGTTGCCAGGTTTATGGTGGAAGGCGATCTTCGTCGTGAAATTTCCATGAATATCAAGCGCCTGATGGATCTTGGATGCAATCGTGGTATCCGTCACCGTCGTGGCTTGCCGTTGCGGGGTCAGCGTACCAAAACCAACGCGCGTACCCGGAAAGGCCCGCGCCGTCCGATCAAACGCTAACCGTATAATTTATTCGAGAGTGTAGGTACAGGCATGGACAAGTCCACAACCCGTTCCAAGAAAAAGATTAATAAGACAGTGAGCGATGGTATCGCGCATATCCATGCGTCATTCAACAATACCATCATCACCATTACTGATCGCCAAGGCAATGCCCTGTGCTGGGCTACTTCTGGTGGATCCGGCTTCCGTGGTTCACGCAAGAGTACCCCGTTTGCCGCTCAGGTAGCAGCAGATCGCGCAGGCCAGGTGGCCAAGGAATATGGCGTAAAGAATCTGGATGTCAACGTCAAGGGTCCAGGCCCCGGGCGTGATTCTGCTGTTCGCGCCCTGAATAACGCTGGCTTCAAAATTACCAGCATCACTGATGTGACACCCATACCACACAATGGTTGTCGCCCACCCAAGAAACGTCGGGTTTAATCTCATGGCAAGGTATCTCGGACCAAAATGCAAGCTGATGCGCCGCGAAGGTACAGATCTGTACCTGAAAAGCCGCGCCCGTTCAGTTGATTCAAAATGCAACATGGAGAAGTTGCCTGGACAGACGCAGGAGCGTCGTCGCCGTTTGTCTGACTACGGCGTTCAACTGCGCGAAAAACAAAAGGTTCGCCGTCTGTATGGCGTTCTGGAAAAGCAGTTCCGTAACTACTATGCAACTGCTGATCGGCAGAAAGGTCCTACCGGTGAAAATTTGCTGCAACTTCTGGAGCAGCGCCTGGACAATGTGGTTTACCGCATGGGTTTCGGTGCTACCCGCAACGAAGCACGCCAGCTTGTTAGCCACAAGGCGATTGAAGTAAACGGCAAGGTTGTTAATGTTGCCTCCTATCGTGTGCAGGCTGATGACGTGGTAACCGTGCGTGAAAAGTCCCGCAAACAGGTGCGCATTGCCAGTGCCCTCGCTTTGGCCGAACAATATGGTTTTCCAGATTGGGTAGAGGTGGATGTGAAAGGCATGAGTGGCACATTCAAGCGGGTTCCCGAGCGTGTTGATCTGCCAGCAGAAATCAACGAACAGCTCATTGTCGAGCTTTATTCCAAGTAAGCTAGGAAGGTATGTTCATGGCGGATTCCGTCACAGATTTTTTAAAGCCACGCATTATCGGTGTGGACAAGGTCAATGATCGTCGCTCCAAAGTGTCTCTGGAGCCTCTGGAGAGAGGTTTTGGCCACACCTTGGGGAACGCACTGCGCCGTATCCTGCTGTCATCCATGCCAGGTTGCGCCATTGTCGATGTGGAAATCGAGAATGTGTTGCATGAGTACAGCGGCATTGAAGGGGTGCAGGAAGACGTATTGGAAATTCTTCTAAACCTGAAAGGTGTGGCGATTGTCATGGAAGACCGTGACAGTGCAGAGCTGGTGCTCAAGGCGAAGGGTCCGGCAGTTATCACCGCTGGTGATATACAGCTTACCCATGGCGTGGATGTAGTAAATCCCGACCATGTGGTTGCCCATCTCACCGAAAAGGGCGAGCTGAACATGCTGCTCAAGGTGCGTCGGGGACGGGGATATGAAACATCTTCCAGCCGCGAGAGCGCCGCTGGTGAAGACCGCCCCATTGGTCATTTACAGCTGGACGCGTCGTTCAGTCCGGTGTTGCGTGTTTCCTACGGCGTAGAGTCCGCCAGGGTCGAGCAGCGCACCGATCTGGATCGTCTGGTTATCGACATCGAGACCAACGGCACCATCGATGCCGAGGATGCCATCCGCCGTGCGGCCACCATCATGCAAAAGCAGCTTGAGACTTTCGTCTACCTGGAAGAAACCACACCGGAAGATGAGTTGCTTTCCGAGCCCGAGGCGCCTGCGATCGATCCGATCCTGTTGCGTCCGGTGGATGATTTGGAGCTGACGGTTCGCTCTGCCAACTGTCTCAAGGCAGAAAACATTTTTCTTATCGGTGATCTGATTCAGCGCACGGAAGTGGAGTTGCTTAAAACCCCGAATCTGGGCAAGAAGTCGCTCAATGAAATCAAGGATGTACTGGCGACCCGCGGCTTGTCGCTGGGCGTGCGGCTGGAAAACTGGCCACCGGAAAACATACAGGAACTGGTAGCTAAATAATCGCTGCCTGTTGAACTTTAACTTTTACTCAGGAAAGTCGACCCATGCGTCATCGCAAAGCCGGACGGCAACTAAACAGAAATAGTTCTCACCGCAAAGCCATGTATAGAAACATGGCGGTGTCTCTTATTGAGCACGAAATGATCAAGACCACCTTGCCGAAAGCCAAGGAATTGCGCCGTGTTGCAGAGCCGCTGATTACCCTGGCCAAGCAAGATAGCGTTTCCAAGCGTCGCCTGGCTTTTGCACGCCTGCGTGATACGGCGGCGGTGGGGAAGTTGTTCGCCGAACTCGGGCCTCGCTATCAAGAGCGACAGGGAGGCTATCTGCGTATCCTGAAATGCGGATACCGCAGTGGTGACAAGGCGCCAATGGCATATGTTGAACTGGTCGATCGTCCCATCAGTGAAGATACTGAGGAACTGTTTGAAGATTGATTTCAGCAGCGGATAGCAGCATAAAAAAGCCGGGCAAATGCCCGGTTTTTTTATGCACCGGGCGTGCGGCGTACCGCAGGTATGGGATAGACTGAGGACATGTCCATTCCGATTATATATTTTTTTACCGATTTTGGAATCCAGGGCCCCTATCTTGGGCAGATGGAGTCCGTATTGCTTGAATCCCGTCAGGATATCAGGGTTGTGAACCTGATGTGTGATGTGCCATTTGCGAATCCACGAGCCGCGGCTTATTTGCTGGCGGCATTGTCCAGGTATCTACCGGAAAATGCGGTGGTGGTAGCGGTTGTAGATCCTGGAGTGGGGAGTTCCCGCAGGGCGCTTTGTCTACAGCAGGGTCAGCGTTGGTATGTTGCTCCGGATAACGGCCTGCTGTCCATATTGCTCACCGGTGCGAGCAATTGCCGTTTGTGGGAGATTGACCCGTCTTCCCTGCCTGTTGCCTCAGCCAGTTTTCATGGCCGGGATATTTTTGCGCCTGTTGCCGGAAAGATTGTTCGGGGGGAAACTCCTGAGCTGCGGGATATAGATATCGAAACCATGGTTGGCGCGTCCTGGCCGCAAGATCTTGAAGAGATTGTCTATATTGACGGGTTTGGCAACGCCATGACAGGGGTTTCCGCAAGCAGTGTCCCGGGTTTCTGTGGGCTTGTGGTTGGCGAGCAGCGCATACGGCGCGCCACTACCTTTTCCTCTGTGCCAATTGGCGAGTTGTTTTGCTATGTGAATTCCATAGATTTAATCGAAATTGCAGCAAATCAGGGAAACGCTGTGGAAGCACTGCAATTGCGTATCGGCCATTCTGTGGATGTTTTATCCAATGTTTCGATAGTCGGATGAACACCACCATTCGTCCAGAAGGGTGGCGGGTTTTCTGGTAAAAAACCTTACCCTGAGCTAGTATTTGAATTATGAAAAGATATGCGATCCTCCTTTTGCTGCTTTTAGCTGCGACCGCCCAGGCGGAAATCTACAAGTGGGTGGATGGTGCCGGCAATATCCATTATGGTGACCAGCCAGACGCAGCAAACGCAGAAAAAATGAACAAATTGCCCGGTTTGTCCACCTATGCACCGCCTGCGGTGCCGGAAAAGCCAACAGGGGAAGCAGGAGCAGATGAAGAGGGAACCACTTCTGCCGAAGTGGCATCGGGAAAATTCACCTACCGTAAAATCAGCATTGTAAGCCCGGAAGAGAGTGGCACGGTGCGCAGCAGCACGGGAACGGTTTCTGTTTTTGTGGCCCTGGCGCCAGTGCTGCGCAAGGGAGATTATCTGAAGGTCATTCTGGATGGAGCTGTGCTGGGTAAAAAATATGAAAGCACTGTGTTGAAGCTGAAAAATGTCGTTCGTGGTAAACACAAGATTGCCGTAGCCGTATATGACAAGAGCGGCAAAAAACTCATGCAGTCAGCTGCAGTAACTTTTCAGCTGCACCGTACCATTGCAAGGAAACCCGGCTCCAAGCCCAAGCCTGGCTTCGACCCTGATTTCGATCCCGACTTTGATCCTGACTTCGATCCCGACTCCAAGCCTGACTACGGCCCCAAGTCCCAGCCCAATTTCCAGCCCAATTTCCAGCCCAATTTTCAGCCGGCACCGAAACCTTCCTCGTGAGGCCGGACAAGGCCTGTTCCAGTCGCCCGGCTGTTATCGGGCGCCTGGAATTTGCAGTTGTTAATGTATAGCAAGTCCTCCAACAATCTCCCCGGTGATCTGCTAAACGCGGTTCTTTCAAGTCAGGCAACTTCACTGGTGTTATTTGACCATCAACTGAACATTCAGTATATGAATGGGGCAGCCGAGATGCTGCTGTCTGTGAGTGCGCGTATGGTGCTGGGGAAGCCCATGGATCAGTTGCTGCGTTGTCCGCAGGATGTTATGGCGCAACACCTGGCAACAGTTATCGAGACCAATCAACCCCTGAGTGAACGAGAGGTTGTGTTGTTGCTGCCTGATGGCCATAGCATCACGGTGGACTGCACCCTGGTTCCGGTAGAGATGGAGCAGCAGCCGGGCATGGTTCTGGCGGAAATCCGGCGCGTGGACAGACAGCTGCGCCTGACGCGGGAAGAGCGGTTGATCAGCCAGAACCTGGCCACCCGGGATTTGATTCGCGGTCTGGCGCATGAAATTAAAAATCCTCTTGGTGGCGTAAGAGGCGCCGCGCAGTTGCTGGCCATGGAGCTGGAGGGTAGCAATCTGGAAGAATACACGCGCATCATCATTGAAGAGGTGGACAGGCTGAAGTCTCTGGTGGATCAGATGCTGGGCTCACGCCAGTTGCCTGTGATGCGCAAAATCAACATTCATCATATTCTCGAACGTGTATGTACGATTATCACCGCTGATCCAGAGCATGGGGCAGTATTGGAGCGGGATTATGACCCAAGCATCCCTGACTTGCAGGGTGATGCTGATCAGCTTATCCAGGCTGTTCTGAATATCGTGCAAAATGCGGTGCAGGCAACGGCAGCAGAAGGGCACATCATGTTGCAGACCAGAATTCTCAGGCAGTTCACCTTGGCAGGCACCCGTCATCGTCTGGTGGTGCAGATAAAAATCATTGATGATGGTTCGGGTATCCCGGAGGAGTTGCAGGAAAGGGTTTTCTACCCGATGGTTACGGGAAAACCGGAAGGCACGGGCTTGGGGCTGTCCCTGGCCCAATCTCTGATCAACCGCCACGGTGGTCTGATAGAATTCACCAGCAAACCTGGAAAAACCGTATTTACCATTTATCTGCCGCTGGAACAAAGTCTATGAGCAAAGCCGCTGCCGTCTGGATTGTGGATGATGACCGATCGATCCGCTGGGTGCTGGAAAAGGCCCTGGACAAGGCCGGATATGATGTACGTGGTTTTGAGCATCCTGGCGATCTGCTCAAAGCGTTGCAGGTTTTTGAGCCCAGGGTGATTGTATCGGATATCCGAATGCCGGATATGGATGGTCTGGTTTTACTCGGCAAGATCCATGAAATTTATCCCGAGCTGCCGGTTATCATCATCACTGCTCATTCCGACCTGGATAGTGCGGTAAAGGCTTATGATGTCGGGGCATTTGAATATCTTCCCAAGCCTTTTGATCTGAAAGAGGCGGTCGACCAGGTTGATCGTGCAGTGGCGAGCCGCAACCAAGGAGCTGCCGTCAGTGGCGCTGAATTGGGGCAAAACGGCGGCATTATTGGTGAAGCCGCTTCCATGCAGGAGGTGTTTCGGGCTATCGGGCGCTTGGCGCGCTCCAATATCTCGGTGCTCATCAATGGCGAATCGGGAACCGGGAAGGAACTGGTGGCGCGTGCCTTGCACCAGCACAGCCCGCGGGCAAAGCAGCCGTTTATTGCCCTGAATATGGCGGCAATCCCCCGTGAACTCATGGAGTCGGAGCTATTTGGTCATGAGAAAGGCGCGTTCACCGGAGCCCAGGCCCGGCGGGTGGGGCGTTTTGAGCAGGCAGAAGGCGGCACCCTGTTCCTGGATGAGATTGGTGATATGCCAGCAGAGGCGCAGACCCGGCTGTTGCGGGTGCTGGCCGATAGTGAATTCTACCGTGTGGGTGGTGCCAGCACCGTAAAAGCCGATGTACGCATCATCGCCGCAACCCATCAGAATCTGGAACAACTGGTCACCCGGGGGCTGTTTCGGGAAGACCTGTTTCA
>JAJRUY010000142.1 GCA_024277555.1 Gammaproteobacteria bacterium
ACTCTATTCGTGCCGCATTGGCTTGCGGCTTGTCAGCATGTTTCTTTGAAGAGGGCTGTTTACCGGCATTGCCAGGACTGGTTTCGTGGATACAAACAAGTCGTCAAGCACCAAAAGAAAAACTACAGGAAAACTTGGAATGCCCGCTGCGGCAGGCCGCAACTGGCATGGGCTGGAGATCCAGTATGCCTTTGACAGCTTCAAAACCACGGCTGGCGGCCTGACCACGGAAGAGGCTGCCCGACGGCTTGCCGACTTTGGGCCAAACCGGCTCCCGGAAGCACGGGCCGGCAACCCCCTGCTGCGTTTTCTCCATCAATTTCATAATGTACTGATCTATGTACTGATTGCCGCCGGACTGGTCACGGCGCTCCTCGAGCACTGGGTGGATGCGGGGGTAATTTTTGCCGTGGTGATCCTCAACGCCCTGATCGGTTTTGTACAGGAAGGAAAAGCCGAGAGCGCCCTGAAAGCCATTCAGCAGATGCTTTCCATCAATGCGATGGTATTGCGCGATGGACGCAAAACCCTGATCCCGGCAGAGGAGCTGGTGCCCGGGGATGTAGTTTTCCTGCAATCCGGTGACAAGGTGCCTGCGGATCTGCGGCTGTTCCAGGTCAAGGGGTTGCAGGTGCAGGAAGCCGCACTTACCGGGGAATCACTAGCCGTGGAGAAAACTGTTGATCCCGTGCCTGAAGAAGCAGTGGTGGGGGATCGCCGCTGCATGGCCTATTCAGGAACGCTGGTCACTCACGGCCAGGCGAGCGGCTTGGTGGTTGCTACCGGTGCAGATACGGAAATCGGGCGCATCAGTGTGCTGGTATCAAAAACCGAGTCGGTCACGACACCACTGCTGCGCCAGATGGCTCAATTCGGCCGCTGGCTCACCATTGTGATTCTTGGCATTGCCGCCTTTACCTTCGCGTTTGGCATGCTGGTTCGGGACTATATGGCTGCCGAGATGTTTCTGGCTGCGGTAAGTCTGGCGGTGGCGGCAATTCCCGAAGGCCTGCCTGCCATCATGACCATCACCCTGGCCATTGGCGTTGAGCGCATGGCTCGCCGCAATGCAATCATTCGCAAGCTGCCGGCGGTGGAAACCCTGGGAGCAGTATCCATCATATGTTCGGACAAAACCGGCACCCTGACCAGGAATGAAATGACGGTGCGTACAATTTCCACCGCCAGCAAACTGTTCCAATTGACAGGTACTGGCTACGACCCCCATGGTGGAATTCTGTCTCCAGATGCAGGTAGCCTGGATACGCAGGATGAAGCATTGTTGCAGCAGATTCTGCTCGCGGCCATACTGTGTAACGATAGCGTGCTCGAGCACAGCGACGACGAATGGACGGTTCAGGGCGACCCCATGGAAGGCGCCATTCTGGTGGCCGCTATGAAATCAGGCCTGGACATCGAGGTGGAAAAAAAGCGCTATCCCCGTACCGATCTTATCCCCTTTGATCCGGAACACCGCTTCATGGCGACGCTCAACCACAGCCATACGGGGACTGCTTTCATCTATCTCAAAGGCGCTCCTGAGCAGGTACTGGAGATGTGCTCCGGGCAAAATTCAGGAAATGGCGATCAGGCGCTGAACAAGGCGTACTGGCTGGATCGCATCGAAGAAATGGCGCCGCAGGGACAACGGGTGCTGGCTATCGCGTATAAACCCGCTGCCGCCAGGTCATCTGAGCTGACATTTGCTGATGTAGAAAATGATCTGATCATGCTCGGCCTGTTCGGTTTCATCGATCCGCCACGCCAGGAGGCAATCGAGGCGGTACAGTCATGCCACAGAGCCGGCATCCGGGTAAAGATGATCACCGGCGACCACAGCGCCACAGCCCTTGCCATTGCCCGGCAACTGAAGCTGCGCAATATGGACAAGGTGCTTACAGGCCGTGAAATAGATGCCATGAGCGAACAGGAATTGCGACAACAGGTACAAAATATCGATGTATATGCTCGCGTCAATCCGGAACACAAACTGATTCTGGTACGACTGCTGCAGCAACATGGTCTGATCATCATCATGACCGGTGATGGCGTAAACGATGCCCCTGCACTGAAGCGGGCCGATGTGGGTATCGCTATGGGCCGCAATGGCACGGAGGCAGCAAAGGAAGCGGCTGAAATGGTGCTGGCAGACGATAATTTCGCCTCGATCACCGCCGCAGTCGAAGAGGGACGCACGGTTTACGACAATCTCAAAAAAGCCCTCCTGTTTATCCTTCCAACCAATGGCGGGCAGGCATTGATCATTCTTGCCGCCATCATGCTCGGCTTCCATCAAATGCCACTGACCCCGGTGCAGATACTTTGGGTGAATATGGTGATATCCGTTACCCTGGCTTTGTCTCTGGCTTTCGAGCCACCCGAAAAGAATGCCATGCAGCGCCCGCCACGCGATACAAGCAAACCGATATTGACGGTCTATCTGCTCTGGCGAATCACCTTTGTGTCGATAATCCTCATGGGCGGGACATTCGGGCTTTTTCTCTGGGATACGGGGCAAGGTGCCAGCATCGAACATGCGCGCACCGTCGCGGTAAATACGCTGGTTATGTTTCAGGTATTCTATCTGCTAAATTCACGTTACATCACCACCTCAATATTCAATTGGGAGCGGTTTACCGGCAACCCCTATGTACTGATTGCCATTACAGTGCTAATCATCCTCCAGATTGGGTTCACCTACCTGGCGCCAATGCAGGCAATGTTCGGCACCACGGCAATTGATTTTTTCACATGGGTACGTATTGTGGCGGTTTCTTCCCTGGTGTTGTTTCTGGTGGAGCTGGAGAAATATATCGTGCGCCGCAAGGCATCAGAGTACCGGTGACAGCAAGGCGCTGCCCTTCGCTTTCAACTGCGCCCACAAGGAGGATCCCTCCAGGTCGAAGTCCTGCCGCTCGGTGGAGTTCGACAGATCTTCGAGCAGCATCTGCTCTACCCGGGTTGTAAACCCGGGGTCTGCTATGGCCGCAGTTATCTCGAAGTTGAGGCGAAAGGAACGGTTATCGAAGTTCACCGTACCAATCAGCGACAGGCTGTCGTCGATCAATACGGTTTTTTGATGCATGAAACCCGATTCGTAAAAATAGATTCTCGCCCCCAGCAGCGACAGCTTGCTCAAATAGACATTCGCCGCATTGCTGACAAACCAGTTGTCGTTCTTGCGTGGAACCAGAATGCGCACATCCAGTCCTTTCAGCAGCGCGAGATACAGGGAAACCTGGGTGGTTTCATCAGGAATAAAATACGGCGTTGCAATCCAGATGCGGTTTTTTGCCGAGCTCAGCACTGTGGTGAAAAACAGGCTTGCCGTTTCCAGCTCATCTGCCGGCCCGGAGCCAAGCACCAGAACATCCTGCCCCTCCCCTTCCGCAACCCCCGGCGCCCCTTGTGGAGTCCAGTTCAGGCCCGCCAGCAACTCATGATTTGCCCAATACCAGTCGGACCAGAAAATGGACTGTGCAGCCAGGGCAGCCGGACCTTGTATGTGCAAATGGGTATCCCGCCATGGGCTAAGTTTCCTGTCTTTACCCAGGTATTCATCTCCAATATTCAGGCCGCCTGTCCAGGTTTCCTTGCCATCCACCACCATAATCTTTCTGTGGTTGCGGAAATTCAGCTGAAAAGGATTTTTCGCTCCCTGGGTGGAATTGAAAGGGAGAATCCTCACCCCAGTGGCGCGCAGCGCTTCCAGCCAGCTTTCTGAAAGCCCGGTACTCCCTAGTTCATCGTAAAGAACATATACGTCCACACCCTGTCTGGATCTGGCCGCCAGCAAATCTGCAAACCGTTTTCCGGTAGCATCCGCCTGCAGGATATAGCACTGGAACAGGATATAGTTTTGCGCACGCTGGATGCCATACTCGAGGCTATCGTAGGTAGCCTTGCCATCTATCAACAGCTGAACCCTGTTGCCACGCAAAAATGGTGTGGTGGAAAGTTGCTTGATGGTCTGGTATTCGGGAAAGTGCTCAGGTTCGTGAACAATAAATGGGGCAAATTCCTCTTCCACCCTCAATTTATCCTCCCTGATTACCAGGCTCCTGTCTTTCAGGGCATTGACATAGCCCTCAAACTTGCTGCGGCCAAACACCCAGTATGC
>JAJRUY010000143.1 GCA_024277555.1 Gammaproteobacteria bacterium
GCCCGCATTTCTCACCGGGCGTACTGCACTAACCGGAGCCGAAAAACCCGTCATAGAAACCAATGGGAAAGCACAATGCCAGCGCCTGCACTGGCGGCAGCCCCGCCCATAGCAGGGCTGGCAGGGTCAACAGCCCACCGCCTCCAGCAATTGCATCCACCAAGCCCGGCGATGGCGGCAACAGCCATGAGAAAAAACAGCAGCCCGGTAGTGATGGATTCCATGGTGCTTTCGTTGGACAATAGGCGGATATTTTTTTTGCGTGGTGACAAACCCTAACATGAGCAAGGCGGTAAAACTCCGGCAATTGAAGAAAACCTATGCCAATGGTACCCAAGCGCTGAAGGGTATTGATCTGGATGTGGAACAGGGGGATTTTTTTGCCCTGCTGGGGCCCAATGGCGCGGGTAAATCCACGGCCATCGGCATTCTCAGTTCTCTGGTGCGCAAGACTTCAGGGAAGGTAGAGGTGTTTGGCGCGGATCTGGACATTGATCCCGAGAGCGTCAAAAGCCGCATCGGGCTGGTGCCCCAGGAGTTCAACTTCAACCAGTTCGAGCCGGTGGAGGAAATCGTCATCAACCAGGCCGGATTTTACGGCATTCCCCGCAGGCAGGCGGTTGTCAGAGCCCGCAGCGTACTCAAGACTCTGGATCTGTGGGACAGGCGCCGGGCGCAGGCGCGTAGCCTGTCCGGGGGCATGAAGCGCCGCCTGATGATTGCCCGCGCCCTGGTGCATGAACCCAGCCTGATGATTCTGGATGAGCCTACGGCGGGGGTGGACATCGAGATCCGCCGCAGCATGTGGAGCTTCATGCAGGAGATCAACCGGGCGGGCACGACCATTATCCTCACCACTCATTATCTGGAAGAGGCGGAGAATCTGTGCCGCAATATCGCCATTATTGATTGTGGTTATATCGTGGAGAACAGCAGCATGAAGGATTTGCTGCACCGCCTGCACCGTCAGGCCTTTATTCTCAGCCTGCGTGAGCCGCTGAATGCATTGCCCGAAAATGCGCCCTTCGGCCTGAAGCCGGTGGATGAGTACAGCCTGGAAGCGGTGCTGGAACAGGATCAAAGCCTGAACCAGCTATTCGATTGGCTGAATGCCCGGGGTATGGTGGTACTGAGCATGCGCAACAAGCAAAACCGCCTGGAGCAGTTTTTCATGGATCGTGTGCAGCAACGCCAGTGCGGGGTGGAGACATGAGCCGGGTACGCCGCTATCGTATCGCTTTTATTACCATTGTGGTGAGGGAGATCCTGCGCTTCAGCCGCATCTGGGTGCAGACGATTCTGCCGCCGGCAATCACCACGGCGCTGTATTTCATCATCTTCGGCACCCTCATTGGTGATCGTATCGGGGAGATGGATGGCTATCGCTACAAGGATTTCATCGTGCCGGGGCTGATTCTGATGGCGGTAATCACTCACAGCTACGCCAATGTGGTTTCCAGCTTCTACCACAGCAAATATCAGCATCATGTGGAAGAGCTGCTGGTTGCCCCGGTGCCGAACTGGATCATCCTGTTGGGCTATGTCACCGGCGGTGTGGCCAGAGGCCTGGTGGTGGGTGTGGTAGTGACCCTGGTGGCGTTTTTCTTCACCGATCTGCATATTGTTAATTATCCCCTGACCCTGCTGGTGGTGGTGCTAACGTCCATACTCTTTGCCACCGGCGGCTTTATCAATGCGATTTTTGCCAACAGTTTTGATGACATATCGGTTATTCCCGTATTTGTGCTGACGCCGCTGACCTATCTGGGAGGCGTGTTCTACTCCATCGATTTGCTGCCGCAGTTCTGGCAGGATGTGTCCTTGGCGAATCCCGTCTTGTACATGATCAATGCCTTTCGCTACGGGATGCTGGGGGTGGCGGACATCCATCCCGGCATCGCCCTGGCGCTGATCGCAGGCTTTGTGCTGCTGCTGGGTGCGGTGGCGCTGTGGCTGCTGAAAAAAGGCGTGGGCATCAAGAGCTGATGGACAGAAAGACGCGCATCAGCTGGGCGCTGTATGACTGGGCGAACTCCGCATTCGCCACCACCGTGATGGCGGGGTTTTTTCCGGTGTTTTTCAAGGAATACTGGGCCAGTGATCTGTCTGCTACGGACAGCACTTTCTGGCTGGGGCTGGGTAACTCCGTCGCCAGTGTGCTGATGGTGCTGTTTGCGCCCCTGATCGGCGCCCTGGCTGACCAGGGGGGAAGCAAGAAACGCTTGCTGCTGCTGTTCGCCTTTGTTGGCGCCCTCATGACTTCCAGCCTGTTTCTGGTATCTGCCGGCATGTGGCAGGTGGCGCTGGCATTCTATGCCCTGGGTATCATCGGCTTTTCCGGCAGTATTGTTCCCTATGATGCCTTGCTGGTGGATGTGGCGGAGGAAAGGAATCTGGACAAGGTCTCTGCCCTGGGATATGCCTTCGGTTATCTGGGCGGAGGGCTGCTCTTCGCTGTCAATGTATTGATGGTGCTCAAGCCGGGGCTGTTCGGGCTGGCGGATGCAGGGCAGGCGGTGCGTATTTCCTTCTTGATGGTAGGGCTATGGTGGGCGGCGTTTTCCATCCCCCTGATACTGTTCGTGCATGAACGAAACCCCCGCCCGGCCAGCAGGCACATTCTTCGCAGCGCCATGAGGGAAATCGTGGAAAATCTGCGGGAGGTTCGCCGTTTCCGCATGGTGGCGCTGTTTTTGTTGAGCTACTGGTTGTATATAGACGGCGTGGACACCATTGTGCGCATGGCGGTGGACTATGGGCTGGCTATTGGCCTCGAATCATCGGGGCTGCTTACTGCGCTGCTCATTACGCAGTTTGTGGGCTTTCCGGCGGCGCTGCTGTTCGGGCATATCGGTGCAAGGCATGGCCCGAAAAAGGGGATCATGATTGCGCTGGTCGCCTATATCCTGATCGTACTCTGGGCCTGGCGCATGCAGTCCATGTGGGAATTCTATGCCCTGGCGGTGGCAATCGGCCTGGTTCAGGGCGGCATTCAGTCCCTTAGCCGCTCCCTGTATGCGCGACTGATTCCCCCGGATCGGGCGGGCATGTTCTTTGGCGTCTACAACATGCTTGGTAAATTTGCCGCAGTGATCGGCCCGTTACTGGTTGGTGGGGTAACTGTACTG
The DNA here is from genome assembly GCA_024277555.1 of Gammaproteobacteria bacterium. Lineage (GTDB taxonomy): Bacteria > Pseudomonadota > Gammaproteobacteria > Chromatiales > Chromatiaceae > Thiolapillus. The sequence goes on from JAJRUY010000143.1 coordinate 3,129, forward strand.
AGTGGAGACTCGAGAATGGGTATACTGTCGATACTGATACTGTTTGTCGCGGGTTTTATGGTGTTGCAGCGAGTTGATCCACACGCAAAAGGAGAATTGAAATGAAGTTGCTCAAATGGTTTTTCGGCCTGGTTTCCGGTCTGATTTTTCTGGCTGTCGTTGCAGTGGTGGTGGCAACCCTGGTTGTGGATGAAAACATGGTGAAGGGGAAAATCAGCACCCAGTTTGAAAGCACTACAGGGCAGACCCTGAACATCAATGGCCCGTTGAACTGGTCGGTATTTCCCTGGGTGGGAATCAAGCTGGCGGATGTGCAGATTGGCAGTGCCCCCGGCTTTGGCGATGAACCACTGGCGACGGTGCAGAAACTGGATGTAAAGGTCGGTATCATGCCGCTGCTGGAGAAGAAAGTCGCGGTAGATACCATCGTCTTGAAGGGAGTACGCCTGAACCTGCGCAAGAACAAGGATGGTAGAACCAACTGGGAAGGCCTGGCCGCGGCCGGTGAAGGCAAGGAGAAAGAAGCAGTGCCGGAATTGAAGGCCGGCAGTGAGGATCAATCCCGGCCCGGCGATTTTGAGATCCAGATCAAGGGCATCGAATTGGAGGATGTCAGCCTGCAATTTGCCGATGAGCAGGAAGGCGTCAACGTCAAACTGGATGATCTGGCGGTGAAGGTGGGCGAGCTGGTTCCTGAAAAGCCGGTGCCCCTGCGCGTGAGCTTCAAGCTGGAAAACACCAGGCCCGTGATGAAGCTGGATTTTACCATGTCTACAGACATGACCTTCTCAAAGGACTATCAACGCCTGGATCTGGCAGCCCTGGCGGTTGAGCTGAATGCAGCGGGAGAGGGTTTGCCCACCCAGGGCGTGAAGCTGGCTCTGGCGGCGGATGTACGCCTGGACAACAAACAGGGAGCGTTGGCGATCAGCGATCTTTCTGTTTCGGGTCTGAATGTGGACATCACGGGTGATTTGAGCGTTACGGAGCTGAATGCCAAGCCAAAAGTTGAGGCCAAACTTGCCCTGCAAAACACTAATCTGAAAGAGCTGCTGGAAATAGCGGGTGTAAGCATAGTCACGGCAGACCCCAAGGCACTGACCCGGGTTTCCGGAAATATTCATGTGGTGCAGCAGGGTGGGGTGCTGACGGCAAAGCCTGTTTCCATCAAGCTGGATGATTCCAGCCTGGACGGGGAACTGAGGATACTCACCTTTGATGGCCCAGTGGTGCGAGCCAACTTCAAGCTCGATGCCATTGATCTGGATCGCTACCTGCCACCAAAACCTGAAGGGGAGGAAGTTCCGGGCAAGGAACCGGAGCAAGCCGCCACAGCAGCGGAAAAACCGGATTTTACCGCCTTGCGCAAACTTGATCTTGAAGCCGGATTTTCCGTGGGAAACCTGAAGATCAATGGGCTGAAGATGGAGAATATCATCCTGAAGGTGAAATCACGCAAGGGCGTGCTGACCATGGATCCCATCAGTGCCGCCCTGTATGAAGGAAAATTTCAGGGCAGTATAAAGCTCGATGTGCGCAAGGACAGTCCGCGCTTCAGCGCCAAAAAGACCCTCAGCGGCATTCAGATCGAACCTCTGCTGAATGATCTCACAGGCAAGGCGCAGCTGAGTGGCGTGGGTGATATCAAGGTCGATATCAGTGGCATGGGGCTGGACGAAGCTACCATCAAACGCAACCTGAATGGCAACTTCTCCATCCACTTCCGCGACGGTGCATACATCGGTTTCAATCTGGCTCAGGCAATTCGCAAGGCTACCGGGCAGGCTACATCCGACGCGCCGCAGAAAACCGATTTTGCCGAACTCAAGGGTAGTGGCGTGATCAACAACGGTGTGGTGAAGAACGACGACCTGTATTTGGCTTCACCTGTGTTACGGGTGACGGGCAAGGGAAAAGTAGATCTGGTCAAGAACCAGGTGAACTATCTGCTCACCACCAAGGTGGTGGGGTCTCTGGAAGGGCAGGGAGGTTCGGACAAGCTCAAGGGCGTTGCCATTCCCGTGCGCATCAAGGGCGATCTGAACAATCCTTCACCATCGGTGGATCTGGAGGCGGCGCTGAAGGCCAATGCCGAGCACAAGCTGGAAGAAAAGAAGCAGGAGCTGATGGACAAGGCGGGAGAGAAGCTCAAGGACAAGCTGGGTGAGGGGGCGCTGAAAGGTCTGTTTGGCCGATGAGGGCCGAGCCGGAATCAGTAATGCAATTGTGACAAGGGATCCTGGCGGTAATACGCAGCAAACTGCCCGTAGACTTCGCCGCAGTGCAGCTTCAGTATGCCCGGTGCGGTAAAAAAATATTCGCTGAGAACGGCGAAAAACTCCGCCGGGCTGGTGGCGGCGTAGGGATTGATGCAGTGCTCGCCCTTTTCCAGCTGCCGCAGCAGATGCTCATATGCCTGGCTGAGGGTGCTGGTCCATTCTTCGATGGGCATGTCGGGGTGCAGGGGCGGCATACCGTTGACCCGCCCGTTCAGTGCGTCCAGCTTGTGCGCAAATTCATGGATGATGACATGGCTGCCGGGGTGGTGTTTATAGCTGTCCCGCACCACATCCGCCCAGGAAAGAATCAGGGGCCCGTTTTGCCAGGATTCCCCGCTCAGGGGTGACGCCTGCTGGTGAGAGACGCCGTATTCATCGGTGACTGTGCGTTCCACCCTGAAGGCATCAGGGTATACGATGAGTTCTTTCCATCCATCGAAGCTGTCTGGGTCAAGTTCCAGGGCGATCAGGCAGGCCTGGCTGGCAATCACCGCTTTCATTTCCAGGGTCATTTCCAGCCCCTGTACCCCGTGTATGGCTTTTTCCTGCAGCAGCAATGTAGTGGACTTGCGCAGCTCCACAGCCTGCCGTGTACTCAGTTTATGCAGCAAATACAGCTCCCTGCGCAGTTTTCGCCACAGATGGTCAGGCAGGCCGTGACGGCGCAATGTGCGTGAAACGAGAAAACGCTGTATACGGGAAAGCATGGCCAGGACTGGGTTGCCGGGGGGAATTGATGCATTATACGCAGGTTATCTGAACGAACAGTACAGGAGTACGCAGAAATGAAAAATCTGGATCCAGGTAAGGCCAGTGTGTATCTGGTAGGCAGTGGTATTGCTTCTTTGGCAAGTGCGGTATATCTGGTGAAGGATGCCGGATTGGAAGGAAAGAATATTCATATCATGGAACAACGGGATCTTGCCGGTGGTGCGCTGGACGGTTCTGGTGATGCGGCACAAGGCTATGTGATCCGTGGCGGCCGCATGCATGAAGAACACTATGTTTGCTACTGGGATCTGCTTTCCCATATCCCGTCTCTGGAAGATCCGGAGTTGTCGGTGACGGAAGAATGCAAGGCGTTCAATGCAAAGTATGTTTCCAATGCCAAGGCTCGCCTGCTGCGCAGCGGGGAGATTCTGGATGTGTCCTCCTATGGTCTGAGTAAAGGCGATCAGGCAGCGATGCTAAAGCTGTGGTTTGCTCCGGAGATCATTCTCGGTGACAAGCGCATAGAAGACTGGTTCTCGGCCCACTTCTTCGAGAGCAATTTCTGGCTGTTGTGGACCAGCATGTTTGCCTTCCAGAAATGGAGCAGCCTGGCGGAAATGAGGCGGTATTTCATTCGCTTCATTCATCTGCTTCCGGGCATGAACAAGCTGGAAAACATCTTGCGCACCAAATACAACCAGTACGATTCCGTGGTGCTGCCCTTGCGCCGTTGGCTGGAGGGGCAGGGCGTGCAATTTGAAATGCAGCGCCAGGTCGTCAATATTGAA
>JAJRUY010000144.1 GCA_024277555.1 Gammaproteobacteria bacterium
GAAATACCGCCAGCCATAGCGTCTGGAGCAGAATTCGGATCAGATCCGTCGGCCGGAGATTGCGAAAATCTACATGAGGGAACAGCGGGGTGATTTGCTCCCGAAAAAACCCGGGGGGCATCCGGAACAGCAGTGAGTGGCGGTTGCCGGAGCCGGAATCCGTACGCTTCGCTGCTCCGTCAGCAGAGCTGGCAGCATTCATGAAGCCGCCTTTCCCTGCTGTGTGGTTTGATCGAGCAGCCAGTTTCCCAGGAAGTGGAAGCTGCGGGCGGCATTGCAGCCGGGAACCAGAGTGACAATGTCTCCCAGCCGGGCCAGGCTGTCGACAATGCGGCTTTCATGCGGTATTTCTGCCGGCGCCAGTCTGATGGGAGGCCTGCTGTGCAGCAGCGTATGGATATCCCGTTGCAGCGGCACGGCAAAATTGCACCTGTTGATCAGCAGGTGCGGATTGACGGCGCCCGGTTGGCTTGCCGAAGCCACGCTAGTCAGGGAGGGGCCAATCTGATGGAAAGCGATGGGCTCGGTAGTGGTCACCAGCAGTAGTTGCCCGGCCAGTGTACAAGCCTGTTGGAATGCGGCCTGTGCATGCCACGGACAATCAATCAATATATGATCGAAAGTGCCGCTGGGGAGCTCCGATAATTGGGCGGCAAGCTGATGCGGAGGTTGTTGCCCGATGCCCTGGGCATCACCATCAGATTGACTGGAGAACAGGGAAATGCCGTGGTCTGCATCGGCATCTTCAGCTGCTGTTGCAGGCTGTCCACTTTCTCCCAGATGAAAAGACAGATCCTGGCGGGTGGAAAGATCCGCCACCATCACTTTCCTGCCTTGTTGCTGCAACGCCCTGGCCAGATTGGCTACCACGGTAGTGGCTCCCACACCGCTTGCGGTACCGGTTACCAGGGTTATATTGGAATAGCGTTCACTGGCCACTGCCGCATCGGTGGGCTTGGCCTGCTGTTGCATCTCCAGATTCAGCAGGGGCCAGCGCTGCAGTATCTCCCGGATTTCATCCGAGTGGCGCAGCTCATGATAGTTGCTCAGTCCTTGGGTATCACGCAGCAGGCCGCGAATGTCTTTCTGTATCTGCTGTCCGTTTTCCGGGATGTCATCTCTCTCGTGGTTCATGGGGTATCATTCCGGGATTCTGCTACGGGATACTCGATCCAGTCCTCTCCCTCAAGGCGCAAGTAGTATCGGTCATCATTGCGCATCACCACAGTGCCTTGGTTTTCGGCAACAAAATCTGTTTGCGGCAGGTTCTCTACCAGTCTGGCAGGATCGAAACTGCTGCTGCCGAAGATGTCTTCCTGCAATACTTGCTCAATGACATGGCTGATGGCCAGGTAGCTCACCGGAGCATCGTTTTGCACCTGATTCCCCTTGCGTTCCAGGCCAGGGCCAATCACCGCAACGGCAGCCGGCACATGAGTAATGGCCGGGCCGGGAATATCGCGCAAACCGGCCATCTGCATCTGATCCCCGCGGATTGCCGCGCCGTGTTCCGGAACCAGCACTACTACCATCCGGCGCCCCGATGCCTCAATCTGGCGCAGGAATGTTTCAAGATCGTCCAGCAGTGTACGCAGCCGCAGGGGATAGCTTTTCAGGCTGTTCAGTTTGCTGCCGGGACTGGCTACCAGGCGGTTGCCGTCATGCAGACTGATGGTGTTGTAGTAGGCGGCAACCCTGGGTTCTGCGCTCTGTTGACGCTGGCTCAACCAGCGGTTCAACACTTGCAGATCATCATGAATCGGTGAATCGTCGAAAGATCGTTGGGTGACTTCTATCCCGTCCAGTGGCATGGGAGCCGCATTCAGCTTGCCCCGCTCCCGCACTACATCGAGAAAACCGTCAAAATGGCCATCATGATTCAGTGTCACCTGGGATGAAAAACCGGCTTGGGCGAGATTCTGGAACAAATAGCATTGTCCCGACCCTGTCTGGTAGAGGTCATGGTGACTGGGTTTGCCACAAGTGGCCCGCAGTAAACGTATCGTGGCGGGGCCGCTATAGGAGGAAGCGCTGTTGAAGTTGGTGAACAACAGATCAAACCGGTCAAACAGCGGGTGCGTGGTCAGCCCGGTAAACTCGAGGTCGTCCCAGGAAAGTGAGCAAACGTGCAGAAACAACACATCGAAGGGTGCAGCAGTTGATGGCGGCGGCGTAAAGTTCAGCTGTCGTTTCGCCTCCTCGCGATAAAAGTTTTCCAGCACCGCATCCAAAGAAGCCTGGGTGTTGTTGCTTCCGGGGGCAGAAGGTGCTGTACCCATGCCGGAATCCACTGCAGGGAAAGTGGCGGCGGGTGCAGACGGCAGGGAAACGCCCTTTTGCTCCAGAGCATCCCAAAGCACCATGGAGACAAGGGTGACGGTAACCAGAGTGCCGATCCGCAGATACCGGGAAAGAATCCGGGTGACTGCCCAGATCAACACCAGTATCGCTATTACCTTCACATCAAAAAAGCGCCCCGCGAGCTCAAGAAGATAGGTAGGGCTGAACCCTCCCATGTTGCCGGCCTGATCGAGTACCCTTGTCATTGGCGGCAGCCAGGAATCGTAGTAAAGCAGCGCCACGCCGACGGGAAACGCCACCACCTGGCGAAGAGTGCGACCCGCAGCAGATCGGATGGGCATCAGCAAGAAAGCGGCAAATGCCAGGTTCTCCAGTGGATGAAAGCCGATATAGTGTTGCCAGAACAGAAAAAACTTGGCAAGAAAATAGACATTCCAGGCGCCGATCCCCATGTAATCCAGGGTTGGGGGCAAATTCCTCTTCCGGTTCCCTGTGGCATTTGAATCTGTGGGAATCCGCCGCCTTGCGGCTTGGGGGCCGGAACCAGCTGATGCTTCAGATGATTCCTTTAAAGATTGGGGTATTACTGACATCCTTATCCAAAAAACTAAAGTTAAGAACACAAACACAAGACACCAGTTGTTCCGTTCCATAATTGGATCCAACTGGCGCACGCAAGCCGGCGAGCATAATAGCAGAAATCACGCCCTAGAGAACACCCAAAACCTCTCATCAAGCCCAGACTCGCATCCTGCGCTATCGAAACAAGCGGCTGGAGTGCTGCAGTGGTGTTTCCATGTCAGGATCTGGGTACTTGGTTGCGGGGTTAATATATTGCGGTTACGATTATATTTCGGGTTCGCTTTCTCATAAGGAGCCTTCGGCGGAAAGAAGCATGATAGGGATCATTTTCTCTGGGTGCTATTTGGAGTGCCTGCCGGCATGACCGCGCCGGTGCAGAGCAGCGACAACGCACTGCCCCTTTCTTGCTAGCCCGGATGTTTCACCTGGAAGTCCGATGATTGTGCCGAGATTGTTGTTCAGAGACGAATTTCTTCACTCATCAATAGCCCAAGCTATTGATGAGTGAAGAAATATCGTCTCTGGGCAACAAGATCGGTGCAAGGGCGGACTTAACAAACACCCGGTAACATATTGCACTTTGCTAA
>JAJRUY010000145.1 GCA_024277555.1 Gammaproteobacteria bacterium
GCACCGATCTTGTTGCCCAGAGACGATATTTCTTCACTCATCAATAGCTTGGGCTATTGATTCGATCAGAAATTCGCCTCTGAACAACAATCTCGGCACAATCATCGGACTTCCTGGTGAAACATCCGGGCTAAGGGTGCGACTAATATTTTTTCTCCTTCTGTGAAACCAGCATCTTGCGCATTATTTCGCGTTTCTATGTCAGGATCCGGGTTGCAGACGGTTATAACAACACTTTCTCTATGCCCTGTATCTTCAGTTGGTTGACAAAGTTCTGCTGCCAGCCCTGACCCAGCTTGCGGTTGGCGATTTCCACCACGATGTAGTCAGTCTTCAGGCCGGTTTCCTGCTCGAATTTGAGCAACCCCTGCTGGCAGGCGGGACAGGTGGTGAGAATGCGTTTTTCCCCTTCTCCCAGTGCCTGTATGCCCTGGCGCAAATCCTCTGCCTTGCGGTAGCGCAACTGGTTGGCAATATCGGGACGGGAGGTTCCCAGAGTGCCGGATTCGCCGCAACAGCGGTCTGTGGGCTGTACTTTCTTGCCCAGCAGTTGGTTGGCCAGGTTCAGTGGCTGGTAGGTTTTCATCGGGCTGTGGCAGGGGTCGTGGAACAGATAGCCGGTATTTTGTGATCCGTCCAGGGTCAGGTTCTTTTCCAGCAGGTATTCGTGGATGTCCAGCAGCCGGCAGCCGGGGAAGATGTGCTGGAACTCGTATTTCAGTAGTTGATCCATGCAGGTGCCGCAGGAAACGACAACGGTTTTGATGTCCAGGTAGTTCAGGGTGTTGGCGATACGGTGGAACAGCACCCGGTTTTCGGTGGTGATGCGCCGCCCCCGGGCATGATCGCCGTTGGCGGTTTGCGGGTAACCGCAGCACAGATAGCCCGGCGGCAGGACGATCTCCGCGCCGGTCTCGTAGAGCAGGGCGATGCTGGCCAGGCCGATATCGGAAAACAGCCGTTCCGAACCGCAGCCGGGAAAATAGAATACGGATTCCGCGTCGATGCTGGGCAGATCCGGTTTGCGGATGATGGGGATCTGGGTCTTGTCTTCCAGCCCCAGGGCGGTGCGGAAGTTGAGGGAGGGCAAGTCCACCTTGACGGGGCGCTGCACCAGCTCTACCACCAGGGACTTCACGCCGGGTTTGCCGGTAGTGTTGGCGGGGGGGTGCTGAATGCCCTGGAGCAGCCCCAGTGACTTGAACAGTCGGTGCCCCAGGCCGATGCCCTTGAAGCCCCAGCCGGCCAGGACGGTGCGCAGCAGGCGCACGGTGCGAGGGTTGTTGGTGTTGAGAAATTGCATGGCGGCCCAGCCGCCGGGGCTGAAACGCTTTTGCTTGCGCTCGACCAGAATTCTGCGCATGTGGGTGGTGACGTCCCCGAAGTCGATGTCCACCGGGCAGGGGGCGGCGCATTTGTGGCAGATGGTGCAATGGTCGGCGATATCGTTCATTTCATCGAAATGGCGCAGCGACAGGCCGCGCCGGGTCTGCTCTTCATACAGGAAGGCTTCGGTAATCAGTCCGGTGGCCAGAATCTTGTTGCGGGGGGAATACAGCAGGTTGGCGCGGGGGATGTGGGTCTGGCAGACCGGCTTGCATTTGCCGCAGCGCAGGCAGTGCCTGATTTCGTCGTTGAGGTCGCCCAGCGCGCTTTCTTCCAGAATAATTGCTTCTTGTTGCAGCAGGCGCAGGGAGGGGGTGTAGGCGCCTTCCAGTCCGGAGCCGGCCAATAATTTGCCGCGGTTAAAATTGCCGTCGGGATCGATCTGTTCCTTGTAGGCGGCAAAATCCCGGAGCTTGTCTGCTCCCAGATATCGGATCTTGGTAATGCCGATGCCGTGCTCGCCGGAAATCACGCCATCCAGTTCGTGGGCGATTTCCATGATCCGATCCACCACGCGGTCGGCTTCCTGGAGCATTTCGTAGTCATGGGAATGCACCGGGATATTGGTATGCACATTGCCGTCGCCGGCGTGCATGTGCAGAGCCACGAACAGGCGGCTGTCGCGCAGATCCCGGTGGATGCTGTCGAGGTGGTTCCGCAGGGGCTTGAGATCCTGTCCGCCGAAAGTGTCCTTCAGCTGCTGTTCCACTTCCCGGCGGTAGGAATGGCGCAGATCCCGGCGCAGCATCATGTCCAGCAGGCTGTCCCCAGGGCGCATGAGGACGGCTTCCTCGTCCCGCAGCAATTCCTTGTGGTTCGTGGCAGGCTGGTGCAGGTGCTGCAGAATACTGCTCCAGCGTTGTAACGCCGCTTCCACCAAGGCGCGGGCCGCGTTCTGTTTGTCCGCCATGATGCGGCGGTTTTCTTCCGAGTCCTGAAAGTCGGCGCAGCGGCACAAATGCGCCAGATCCGAATTCAGAAACTCCAGAATGGCTTCCATGATACGCAGCTTGTTACGGATGGACTGCTCGATGTTGATGGTCTCGATGCCGTGGCTATACTCACCCAGGCGCTCCAGGGGGATGACCACGTCCTCGTTGATCTTGAAGGCGTTGGTGTGGGCGGAGATGGCCGCGGTGCGTGCCCGATCCAGCCAGAACTGTTGCCGCGCCTCGGGGCTGGTGGCGATGAATCCCTCGCCGTCCCTGACATTCGCCAAGTCAACCACATGTTGGGCGGCTTGGTCGAGTTTGTGCTCATCATCGCCGATCAGGTCGGCAACAAGCACCATTTTTGGCTTGTCCCGCCGGGATGCCTTGGTGGTGTATTTCACCGCCTTGATGTAGCGCTCGTCCAGGTGCTCCAGACCCAGCATGCGCACATCGTCCTGGCTGTTGATATAGTCGCGCAACTCGACGATGGCCGGCACGGCACGGCTGATGTCGGGATTGAAGAACTCCAGGCAGACGGTGCGTACATGGGCGGGCATGCGGTGCAGGATGAAGCGGGCGGAGGTGATCAGGCCATCACAGCCTTCCTTTTGCACCCCGGGCAGTCCGGACAGGAACTTGTCGGTAACATCCTTGCCCAGACCGGACTTGCGGAAATTCTTGCCGGGAATTTCTAGGGTTTCCTCGGGTTTGAGTCTGGTCTTGCCATCCGGATGAAAATGGCGGAGGCGAAAGCGCACCTGCTCCTGTTCGTGGATCTTGCCCAGATTGTGCTCCAGGCGCTCCACCTCCAGCCAGTTGCCTTCCGGGGTGACCATGCGCCAGGAGGCAAGGTTGTCCAGGGTGGTGCCCCATAACAGCGCCTTCTTGCCTCCGGCGTTCATGGCGATGTTGCCGCCAATGGTGGAGGCATCCTGGGAGGTGGGATCCACGGCAAAAGCCAGGCCACAGGCTTCGGCCATCTCGGAAACCCGTCGCGTGACCACGCCGGCGCCAGTGCGTATGCTGGACACCTTGCCTTCGACGCCTGGTAGTTCGATTTCCTCCACGGCGGAGAGAAATTCCAGTTTTTCGGTATTGATCACAGCGCTGTGTGCATCCAGGGGTACGGCGGATCCGGTATAACCTGTGCCGCCACCCCGGGGAATGATGGTCAGCCCGGTTTCGATGCAGGCGCGCACAATGGGGGCGACTTCTTCTTCCCGATCCGGAGAGATCACCACAAAGGGCAGCTCCACCCGCCAGTCCGTGGCGTCCGTGGAGTGAGACACCCGCGCCAGGCCGCTGAAATCGACATTGTCCTTGCGGGTGATGTCGGCAAGGGCGGTTTTTATCTTGCGCCGCAGGTTGGCGTTGGCGGCGAAACAGTTGGAGAAGGCATCCACCGCTTCCCGGGCGGCATGCAGTAGCTTTGCCGCCTGCTGGTTGTCGTTAAGGCGCGCCTCGAATTGATCCAGGCGGTGATTCAAGGCGTGAATGAGCTGATTGCGCCGCTCCGTGTTCTGCTGCAGATCGTCTTGCAGATAGGGGTTGCGCGCCACCACCCACATGTCTCCCAGCACCTCGAACAGCATGCGCGCCGAGCGCCCCGTGCGGCGGCTGCCGCGCAACCGGTTGATCAGCTCCCAGTTTTCCTCGCCGAGAAAGCGGATGACGATTTCCCGGTCGGAATAGGAAGTGTAGTTATAGGGGATTTCGCGGATGCGCTGGCTCATGGCCGTGAGTGGTTGGTGGCAAAGGCGTATTATACACTCCAGAGCAATCGCCAAGGTGCGTGAAAAAACCATGAAAGCGGTATTTCTTGACTATGATTCCATCGACTCCGGTGATCTGGACAGATCCGCTCTGGCGGCGGCGGTAGAAAACTGGGACTGGCATGACGCCACCGATCCCGGGGATATTTCCGCCCGTATCCGGGGGGCGGATATCGTAGTGTCCAACAAGGTGCCCCTGGATGGTGTAATTCTGCGCCAGGCTCCTGATCTGAAGCTGATCTGCATTGCCGCCACCGGCACGGACAAGATTGACCTTCAGGCTGCCAGAGAGCTAAGGATTCTGGTGTCGAACGTGGTCGGCTATGCCACCCCGGCGGTGGTGCAGCATGTGTTCGCCCTGCTGCTGGTGTTGACCACACGCCTCATTCCCTATCACCAGGAAGTCAGGAGTGGAGCCTGGCAGGCCCAGGGCAATTTCTGCCTGCTCAATCATCCCATCAGCGAGCTGGCGGGAAAGACCATGGGCATCCTTGGTTATGGCGAGCTGGGGAAGGGGGTGGCAAGGGTTGCGGAATGTTTTGGCATGGAAGTTTTGGTGGCGCAGCGTCCTGGCAGTGAGGAGCCGCAATCATACAGGTTGCCTCTGCACGAGCTTCTTCCCCGGGTGGATATTCTGAGTCTGCATCTTCCTCTGGCGGAAAATACCCGCAATCTCATCGGCAGCGTGGAGTTGCACAGACTCAGGCCCGGCGCCTTCCTGATCAATACCTCCCGTGGCGGCATTGTGGACGAACAGGCGCTGGCAGACAGCTTGAGATCCGGGCATCTGGGTGGAGCGGGGTTTGATGTGCTCAGCCAGGAGCCGCCCGCCAATGACAATCCCCTGCTGGCAGAGGATATTCCCAACCTTGTTGTTACTCCACATACGGCCTGGGCCAGCGTCGAGGCGCGGCAGCGCCTGCTGGATGAAATCGCCCGCAATATTGCGGCCTTTCGTGATGGCAGGCCAAGGAACTGCGTGGCTTGATGTGCGCGAATCCGGCGATTATTTGGGCAGCGAGCCTTCGGTCATCAGTGGGCACATAGCGTGAAGCAGGCTGGAGAATAGCTGTTTGTTGGTTTTTTCTTCTTGGGCCAGCAGCTGCTTCATGTGCTCCCGCTGGGTGGGCATGGTAAAGCAGGCGGGGCAGGAATCAGGGATGATGGGCAGGCCGGCATCCACGGCAAAGGCGGCGGTCTGGGCTTCACGCACATACACCAGGGGCCGAATGATACGAACATCCCCGGCATCGTTCAGATAATGAGCCTTCATGGTGCGCAGTTGCCCGCCATGAAAGGCGGACATGAGGAAACTTTCCGCCAGATCGTCCAGATGCTGGGCCAGCGCCAGTACATTGTAGCCGTGTTCACGACAGCTGCTGTACATGATGCCGCGCTTCATGCGCGAGCAATATGCGCAAAAGGAATTGCCGCTCATACGCTCCCTGGCTTCTTCCATGATCGGCTGGCGGACATAGTGCCAGGGCAGCCCCAGCTCGTCGTAATAGCCTGTGAGCGGGGATGGATTGAAGCCTTCCACTTCCGGGTCGATGGTGAGTATGCCCAGCTCGAACCTCACCGGGGCATAGGTTTGCAGATGCGCCAGTATCTGCAGCAGGCTCAGTGAGTCCTTGCCGCCGGACACCCCCAGGAGAATGCGATCCCCATCGCGGATCAGCTCATAGTCGGCGATGGCTCGGCCAACCTTGCGCAGCAGGGGTTTGGGGGGCTTGCTGTAACGGGGCATGGGCAAACAGGATATATGGGAAAAAACCATATTGTACCTTCCATGGCTGCAAATCAGTACGAGATAGAGAAAAACAATGGATATTGTGTTGTTATGTTCCAGGGTGCTGTTTTCAGTGCTATATTTAACATAGACCATGTATTAAAGGGAATTTCTAAATGGTACAATTTTTGCCACACCAAAAAAAGTCGGAGTCCAGCAAATTCATCGGCTTATGGGTTTGGGGCTTTGCCGGAATGGCAGTTTTTCAAGATGCCCTCTATGGCAAGGGAATTGTCAGGTGTTATACGGCAGACGGCGGGTTAAGAGTACGATTGTGTCAGTCGATTTGCTATAGCTGCCTTTATTCTTGGCGCGCCTTGCTCCTGACGGGGAATATCCCCAGGTTGCAGGCCTTGGGATAGGAAGCAGTGCATATGGTGCCTCTGATCAGCACCGGAATCCTGATTGGGTTAATGTGGTGAAATATAATGCGAGCTTTGATTGCAGTCAGTCTGCTGGTTTTGGTGATGACGAGGGGCGTCATTGCTGCCCCAGTAAATTGTACGGATGAATCTACTACCGGGGTGCCACAAGTAGAATGCCTGGCCTTGGTCGCCCTCTACGATGCTACCAGCGGCGATGGATGGACGGACAACAACAACTGGAAAACAGATGCTCCTGTATCAGATTGGTACGGGATAGTGGTGACTGGCGGGCGCGTCACGGACATAGATCTGGGCGAAAACAACCTGGTTGGCGCCATTCCTGTGGAGCTGGAAAACCTGTCCAGTTTGCAGCTTCTGGATCTTCGCCTGAACTCTCTGAGCGGCTCCATCCCGCCAGAACTGGGAAACCTGTCCAGTTTGCAGCTTCTGGATCTTCGCCTGAACTCTCTGAGCGGCCCCATCCCGCTAGAACTGGGAAACCTGGGAAATCTCATAAATCTGTACATCTACTCGAATATGCTAAGTGGCACCATTCCCCAAGAGCTCGGGAACCTGTCTAACCTGCAAACCCTTGCGTTGGGGATAAATAACCTTGCCGGAGCTATACCGCCGGAATTGGGAAATCTGGGAAGCCTCAGGTATCTGTATTTACACAAAAATAAGTTTGAGGGCGGCATTCCGCCGGAAATAGGCGGTTTGAGCAATTTGGATACACTCTGGCTGCATAACAATCAGTTGACTGGCGCCATCCCCGGGGAACTTGGAAACCTCAGCGCGCTGAAGGAGCTCTATCTGGTAAGCAATCAGTTGACCGGCAGCATTCCGCCGCAACTGGGTCAGCTTACAGCCTTGATCAGACTCCAGCTTGGGAGCAACAACCTGGAAGGAGCCATCCCCGATACGCTGAATCAAATACCGCCCTCAACCCTGTACTTTCGGGTGAAAGACAATCATCTGAATGCTGATGCACAGGGTAACGCTATTATTTCGGGTGCGTTGCAAGCCTGGTATGACAGCATTCCCATGGATTCCAAGGATATAAGCCATCAAACCCCACCGCCGCAACCTGGTGTTGGTATTGATCCTGTTTCCGGTTTGGTCACAACAGAAGATGGTGGCAGCGACAGCTTCGGTGTTGTGCTGAAAAGAATACCCTCCCAGGATGTAATCGTTGCTTTTGCCAGTTCAGATCCCTCTGAGGGCAGCGTAAGCCCCGTTTCCTTGACGTTCACGCCGGGCAACTGGTTCATGGAGCAGACTGTTACTCTTACGGGAGTGGATGATGCTCTTGTTGACGGAAATAAAAATTATTCCATTGCTTCAACCGTCACCAGTAGTGATGCCGGATACAATGGCATTGCCACCAATGATGTGAGTGCCATGAACGCTGATGATGACCAGTATGGTGTTACGGTTTCTCCCGTAAATGGCTTGATAACGACAGAAGATGGCGGAACCGCTATCTTCAAGGTGCTTTTGAATGCCCAACCGGGTGCCGATGTAACCATTGGAATAACCAGCACCGATGTTGGTGAGGGAATGGTCTCCCCTCCCGGCCTGGTGTTTACACCAAGCAACTGGAATATGCAGCAGGTCGTTACCGTCACTGGTGTTGATGACCTTCTGGATGATGGCAACCAGGGCTATACCGTGCAAACCAATGTTGTCAGCGATGACCTGAACTATGATGGGATTGATAGCGCCAATGTCAGTGTCACAAACATAGATAACGACTCTGCGGGGGTTACCATTTCTCCCACCAGCGGCCTGGTAACGTCTGAAGATGGAAGCACCGCGACATTTAGCGTGCAGCTCAACACCCGCCCTCTGGCAGAAGTAACCATTGCTTTGACCAGTAGTGATGAAAGTGAAGGCACGGTACTTCCTGCCGCCCTGGTATTCGGTGTTGACAACTGGGCTGTGCCCCAAACTGCCATTCTTACCGGGGTAGATGACAACCTGGTCGATGGCGACCAGGGCTACTCCATCACGTCGGCGGTGGCCAGTAGTGATGCGGGCTATAACGGAATTGCCGCCAGCACTGTCAGCGCCATAAATATGGATACGGATGCGGCTGGTGTAACCGTTTCTCCTGCCGGTGCTCTTGTCACCAATGAAGATGGTGGCATGGCCGTATTCAATGTGTTCCTCAGCACCCAGCCTGCTTCTGATGTGACGATTGATCTGAGTAGCAGTGATGAAACCGAGGGCAAGGTTCAGCCTGGTTCATTACGCTTTACTCCCCAAGGCTGGAACAATCCCATTACCGTGACAATTGCCGGTCAGGATGACAATGCTTTTGATCATGATCAGGAGTATGTGATTTATACGAGCAATACCTCAAGCGCGGATAACAACTACAACAATATCGATATCCCGGATGTTACTGTTACCAATGAGGACAACGAAACCTGCAGCAGTCCGCCGGATAGCGTCGTTATAGGATTTTCCAGTTTTTCAATATCCACCGATCCTTATATCTGCATAGCTGATGTGGAGCTGTCGAGCGCTCCTGGTGGCCAGCCCCTTACCATAGAGGGAGGTGCGGAGGTTCATATGTACTCTCCTGCTGTTATTTTCAATATGCTCTTCAAGGTGGAAAGCGGTGGGGTTCTATCGGTGTCACAGACGGCACCATGAAGAGCATTCTGGGATAAAGGCTGTGTTTGCGACTGGCGCAGGAGCTATTTCTTTTCCGCCATTGCCACGGTGTAGCTCTTGCCCTGCTTGATTTTCTTGTGGTTGCCGAAGACTTCCTTGAAGCTGCGGGCGATGTACTGGCGCAGGCCGCTGATGACCACCACATAGAAGCGCCCACCGGGTTCC
>JAJRUY010000146.1 GCA_024277555.1 Gammaproteobacteria bacterium
TCCTGTTTGATGTCATTGAGTACAGCATGGGTGTCATCCAGGATTTCCCGCACCGAATCCACCCCGCTCTGTTCTTTCAGCACCCGTTTCAGTTCTTCCGCCTTGAGTTCCTTTTCGATATCTGCCTTAACCGAACCGAGCATCTTGCGCCCACGACCAACCCACAGGCCGACCGTGCGCACCAGCTTTGGCAGCCGTTCGGGACCCACCACCAGCAGCGCTACCACGGATATCAGCAGCAGTTCGAAAAAACCTACGTCAAACATGGAAGACGTTCCTTATCAGGAGTCCGCCTTGTCTTTTTCCCGTTTCGCTTCGCCTTCAATAACCGTTTCTTCCTTGGAGGCTTCGGCCAGTTTGTCCTGCTCCTTGCTTTCGCCATCGCTCACGGCTTTTTTGAACCCCTTGAAGGCTGTGCCAAGATCAGAACCCATATTACGCAAACGCTTGGTGCCGAACAGCAATAACACGATTACCAGTACGATCAACAACTGCCAGATACTGATTCCACCAAAACCCATAACTCGATCTCCAAAAATAGAATTCTATTGCCAGGGCCACAGTTGACCCCGGCACTGCTGTCTATAATATCCTATTCAGCCTTGCGGCTGGCTTTTTCTTCCAGGCCAGAAAGACCGAAACGCCGCTCCAGTTCTTTCAGTACATCTTCCGGCCCCAGCCCGGTGTGCGCCAGCAGAACCATGCTGTGAAACCACAGATCTGCGGTTTCATATATGATCTTGTCCTTGTCCCCGTCCTTGGCCGCCATCACGGTTTCTGTGGCTTCTTCGCCGATTTTCTTGAGGATAGCGTCCAGCCCCTTGTGGTACAGGCTGGCCACATAGGAGCTGTCCGGCGCAGCCGATTTGCGCTCTTCCAGCACTTGCGCCAGTTGTTGCAAGGTATCTGCCATTATAGTCGCACCTCCACACCCTGTTCCGCCATAAATCGCTTGGCTTCGCCGATGCTGTATTCCGCGAAATGAAAGATGGATGCTGCCAGCACCGCATCTGCTCCACCTTCCTTGACGCCATCGACCAGATGTTGCAGGGTGCCGACACCACCAGAGGCAATCACTGGCACGCTCACGGCCTCAGCAATCGCGCGGGTTAGCTGGTTGTCAAAACCAATCTTGGTGCCATCCCTGTCCATGCTGGTGAGCAGAATTTCCCCGGCGCCATAATCCGCCATTTTCCTGGCCCATTCGACGGCATCAATACCGGTGGGCTTGCGCCCACCATGGGTGAAGATCTCCCACTTGCCCTCACCCACGGACTTTGCGTCGATGGCCACCACGATGGCCTGGGAGCCGATGCTGTCGGCGGCTTCCCTGACAAATTCCGGGTTAAACACTGCTGCGGTATTGATCGCCACCTTGTCCGCCCCCGCCCTGAGCATGCGCCTCACGTCTTCCAGCTTGCGGATACCGCCGCCCACGGTGAGGGGGATGAACACTTCGGACGCTACCCGCTCCACCACATGCACGATAGTCTCGCGGTTATCGGAACTGGCGGTGATGTCCAGAAAGGTGATTTCGTCGGCACCTTCCTCGTTATAGCGCCGCGCCACTTCCACCGGATCACCGGCATCACGGATATCCACAAACTGTACACCTTTGACCACACGGCCATTGTCTACGTCCAGACAGGGAATGATGCGTTTGGCCAATCCCATATCAGCAGCTCAGTTCGTCCGCCAGCTTCTGGCCCTGGGCGAAATCCAGGCTGCCCTCGTAGATGGCCCGCCCGGTTATGGCGCCAACAATATTGCTGGTATCTGCCTGGCACAGGGCTTCGATATCCCTCAGGTTGGTGATGCCCCCCGAGGCGATGACGGGAATGCGGATGGCATTGGCAAGATTGGTTGTCGCCTCGACATTGCAGCCTGTCATCATGCCGTCACGACCGATATCGGTGTAGACGATGGCGGAAACACCGTCGTCCTCAAAACGCCTGGCCAGCTCGGTAACTTCCTGATCCGTCACTTCCGCCCAGCCATTGATCGCCACCATGCCGTCTTTGGCATCCAGCCCCACAATGATATGGCCGGGGAAAATCTTGCAGGCGCTGGCGACAAATGCCGGATCCTTTACCGCCTGGGTGCCGATAATGCAGTAGCTGACACCCGCTTTCAAATACGCTTCGACAGTGGCCTCGTCACGAATCCCGCCACCCACCTGAATAGGCAGATCCGGGTATCTGGCAGCAATGCTTTGTATAGCTCCGGCATTCACCGGCTCGCCAGCAAAGGCGCCATTCAGATCCACCAGATGCAGACGCCGCGCACCAGCATCCACCCAGCGCCCGGCGGTTTCCACTGGCTGATCGGAAAATACCGTGTCATCTTCCATGCGGCCCTGTTTCAGGCGCACGCACTGGCCATCTTTCAAGTCAATTGCAGGTATCAGCAACATCAGCTTGGCTCCCAGTTCACGAAATTCTTCAGCAGCCGCAGGCCCGCATCTGCACTCTTCTCGGGATGAAACTGCACTGCAAACAAATTGCCCCTGGCAACCGCACTGACAAATTCCACTCCATAATCTGTAGTCGCCGCAATCACTTCAGGCTGCCGGGGAACCACATGGTAACTGTGTACGAAATAGAAGCGAGCACCATCATCTATACCTTCCCACAGTGGGTGCTGCTGTCTTTGCTGCACTTGGCTCCAGCCCATGTGGGGGATTTTCAGCGGTAAATTGTTGTCGCCGGGCATGTCGGACTTAAAACGCCGCACTTCTCCTGAGAGAATTCCCAGCAGATCCGTCCCGCCGTTTTCTTCACTGCAATCCATGAGCACCTGCAGACCCATGCAGATACCCAGAAACGGCTTGTTCTGTACTGCCTCACGCACCTCGCGGTTCAGGTGGTGCTCACCAATTGCGGCCATGCAATCCCGCGCAGCACCCTGGCCGGGAAAAACAATGCGATCCGCCGCCTTGATCCATGCATGCTCATCCGTCACCCGTACTTTTGCATCGGGCGCCACATGCTCGACCGCTTTCGACACGGAGCGCAAATTGCCCATGCCATAATCCAGCACCGCGATCTTCTGCACCACTACAGGCTGCCCTTGGTAGAGGGGATTGCTCCCTGCAGCCTCGAATCTTCTTCCAGCGCCATGCGCAAGGCGCGGCCAAAGGCCTTGAATATGGTTTCGGCAATATGATGGGCATTGCTGCCACGAATGCAGTCGATATGCAGAGTCACCAGTGCATGGTTGACGAAACCCTGGAAAAACTCATGAAACAGATCCACATCGAATTCACCAATCATGGATCGCTTGAAATCCACCGGCATTTCCAGGCCCGGACGACCGGAAAGATCAATCACCACCCGCGACAAGGCTTCATCCAGGGGCACATAGGCATGCCCGTAACGGCGAATGCCTTTCTTGTCGCCCACGGCCTCATAAAAAGCCTGCCCCAGGGTGATCCCCAGATCCTCCACCGTGTGGTGGGAATCGATGTGCAGATCACCCCTGGCGCTGATGTCCAGATCGATCAATCCGTGGCGCGCCACTTGGTCGAGCATATGCTCGAGAAAGGGCACCCCGGTATCGAATTTGCCATTGCCCTGCCCGTCCAGATCCAGTTTCACTGTAATCCGGGTTTCCAGGGTATTGCGCTCTACGCTGGCGCTGCGAGTCATGACCAGTCTCCGAAATTGCGAGGGCTGGATTATAACAGCCTGCTGAACTCAGGCATAATCCTGAAAACGCCCCGGATCCTGACATAGAAACGCGAAATAATGTGCAAGATATTGGTTTCACAGGAGGAGAAAAAATATTAGTCGCACCCTTAGGTTCGGCGGCTATTTTTTCTTCTTCTGTGGGATCAAGAGCTTGTGCAGGATTTGTGTTTCTATGTCAGGATCCGGGAACATCATGGAGAGCCGATAACCACTATGCACATAACTGCCATTTTGCTGACGGGGTTTTCCCTGTTCAGCGCCCTCTCCATCGCGGTTACGCATTTCCGTGGCGAGAACTACCGGGAACAGGGTTTTTCCCGGCTCATGGGGTTGGTGTTGTTACTGGCTTTGGCTGGATTGCAGCTGATCCATTTTCTTTATCTGCAATATGGTTCGGGGCTGATCCACAGCCCTGGCTACCATGCGCTGTTATTCACAGTAGCACCCGCATTCTATTTGTTTGCCAGGCCCATCCTGCAGGCCCGGGACAGTTTCCACTCCACACAGCTACTGCACTTCATCCCCGCCGCCACTGCCCTTTTCCTGCCCCACGAAATCGCCCTGCCTGCTTCGTTCCTTCTGGGGGGCGGGTATCTGTTATGGCTGGCGCGGAACATCTACGCCTTGCGCAGGCAGCGCAGCCATTTCCGGCTGGAGCTGGCCACACTTGGCACAGTATTTTTCATCGCCACTGCGGTCATGCTCCTTGGCCTGAGCCTGCCGTTGTTGCCGGAAGCCCTTTTCTTCACCTTGTACGCCAACGCTATTGGCTTTGCTTTCTTGCTGATCAGCATAGTGCTCAACCTCACACCACGGCTTTCGGCAAATGTTGCGGAAGCCGCCAGGGAAACCTATGCCACGACCACTTTGACAAATATCGACTGCGGCCAGGCGCTGAAAAAATTGCAAGCATTGATGGCGGACGAACAACTATACCGGAAACCCGGACTCGATCTGGCCGCACTGGCGGAAAAGCTGGAGCTTTCTCCCCACCAGCTTTCCGAGCTGATCAACACGCAGCTGGGCAAGGGGTTTTCCCGGTATATTCGCGAGCACCGGGTGGAGGCGGCAAAGGCGATGCTGCTTGCCGAGCCTTCCGCTTCCGTGCTCTCCGTGGGCATGAGCGCAGGCTTCTCCTCTCAATCGAATTTCTATGACGCCTTTCGTGAAATTACCGGCATGACGCCGGGCAAGTACCGCAAACTTCATGAAAAACCGGCTTCTGAATGATCTTTCCGGAGCAATAAACTGTTCCTGATCTATCAAACTGGAAGCTTTTCTCCTCTTGCACCCCTATTCTGGCTTCACCGACACATGCTGAGGAGAAGTGGAATCATGAAAATAGTATTGACGGGCGCAAGCGGTTTCATCGGCGGCCATGTTCTGCAGGCACTGTCAGCAGCCGGGCATGAAGTCGTCCCCGCCGACCGCCATCACGGCATCGACTTCAACCGGATGCTGGAAGAGGATGACTGGCTGCCTCATCTGAAAGGCATCGACGCCGTGATCAACGCCGTGGGCATCATTGCAGAAACCTCGGGGCAAACTTTCGAGATACTGCACCAGCTGGCTCCGGAAGCCCTCTTTTCCGCCTGCAGCAAAAGCGGGGTGAATCTGGTAGTGCAGATTTCCGCCCTGGGGGCCGATGAACAAGCCTTTGCCCCCTACCAGTTGAGCAAAAAAGCTGCGGATGACGCGCTGCGAAAACTCCCGCTGAATTGGTTCGTGCTACGCCCTTCCTTGGTGTATGGCGCTGGCGGCGCAAGTCTGGCCATGTTTCGGCGCATGGCCTCCTTCCCCCTGCTGCCCCTGGCCGACGGTGGCAGACAACTGGTTCAACCCGTACACGTCAGTGATGTGGTGGCAACGGTGCTGCAATGCCTGCAAGCGGAAACTGCGGGGAAAACCCTGGATGTGGTAGGTCCCGAGCCGCTGACCTTTGCTGCATGGCTGAATCTCATACGGCAAAAGGAAGGCAAGCCGCCTGCCCGAATTCTGCCCATTCCCTTTGGCCTGATCGTAGCCATGGCTCGGGTCGGGCGCTATCTCCTGCCTCTGCTGCACCCGGACAATTTGCGTATGCTGCAAAAGGGCAACACGGCCGACGTACAGCCTCTGGTGGAGTTCCTCGGACGACCGCCGCTGGGCGCAGAGGAAGCCCTGTGACCTATCTGGCCCTGAAGTACCTGCATATTTTGAGCATGGTATTGCTGTTCGGCACCGGGCTGGGCAGCGCATTCTATAAATGGATGGCGGACCGCAGCGGCAATCTGGCGCATATCGCTACCACGAACCGGCATGTGGTGCTGGCCGACTGGATGTTCACCACTCCCGCCATCATCGTTCAGCCCCTGAGCGGGCTGGGACTGATATATCTCCTGGGATTGCCACTGGACACGCCCTGGACCAGCGTCAGCCTGACCCTGTATATTCTGGCCGGGGCCTGCTGGCTGCCCGTGGTGTGGCTGCAGATTCGCATGCGCGACCTGGCGGGAGCCGCTCTGGTGGAAAACACGCCTCTGCCCGCACGATACTGGCGTTACGCCCGGTTCTGGTTCTGGCTGGGCGTGCCGGCATTCACTGCAATGCTGCTGATTGTGTTCCTGATGATCTTCAAGCCTGTTTTGGGAGACTGAAATGACTACTTTACCTTTGATGCAGCAGGTACTGGGTGATCAATGGGAGCAATTGCCCCCTGCCCTGCACAGGCATTACCGCCATAGCGATAACACAGACAGCGGCTTGCTGGATATCGATTACCCTGGCTTTATGCACCCCTATCTCAGCATCATGCAGCTCTTTGGCGCCCTGATCAACAAGCGCGGCAAGAATATCCCCACAACCGTATCCAAACAAATGAAAGGCGACACACAGTACTGGAAACGCAGCATCTGCTTCCCAGATGGCGGCACCGTGCTGTTCAAGAGCCACTGGAAATATGCAGGCGGCAATGAACTGATCGAATACATCAACTCTTTTCTTGGTTTAAGAATGGCGGCACATGTAGAAGACGGCCACCTGTATTATGAGGGCAGACATTATGTATTGAAGCTTGGCTCAGTGCTGCTGCCCATTCCGGAATGGCTGGTGCTGGGGCATACCACTATCGAGGAAAAAGCCCTGGACGATGAGCACTTTCACATGGATTTTCGGCTGCAACACCCATTGTTCGGGCAGGTATTCCGCTATGCGGGGAAATTCCACACCAGTCCCGGAAAAGAAAAGCAACTTGACCCAGATCGTGGTGAAAATGCAGACAACGGATAGACTGAACCCCAACACCCCCTGGAAACCCTGATATTTCAACACCATGCAAATTCTTGCCGATAGAAATACCGCTGTATCCTGCGCAATAGGAATCCGGAAATCCAACGGCTCTTGACCCCATTACCGGAGAACACGATTGAACAAGACACAAAAACAGCGGCTGGCCTGGCGCACGGGCTTTTTCCTGCTGTTCATTCTGGCGCCTGTACTAGATATTTTCCGCTTTGACCTGAACCAGAATCATTTCATCCTGTTCACCCAGCCCTGGACCCTGGGCATCGACGCTTTCAAGAGCGGCGACATCAGCGCCCTGGAAATGACGCTGAACATGGGCCTGCGCTTTTTCCTACCTCTGGCACTGGTGGTAGGCATCGGCTTCTGGGTGGCCTGGAAATGGGGGCGCCTGTATTGCGGCTGGTTGTGCCCGCATTTTTCAGTGGTGGAGACCATCAACTACTGCATGCGCAAGGCTTCAGGAAAGCTCTCGATCTGGGACAGGGAAACACTGCCGGAAGATCAGGCAGACGGCACCCATATTCCGGTGAACAGGAAATGGTGGTGGTTGACCGGGCTAGTGATTTTGGGGTTTTCTGTCGTATGGGCGGTAGTTCTGATTACCTATTTGCTACCGCCGAAGGAAATCTACAGCAACCTGTTTCACGCCAGTCTGACGCGCAACCAGATGCTGTTTATCGGTGTTGCCACTGTCGCATTTATTGTTGAATTCACTATAGCGCGCCATTTGTTTTGCCGTTTCGGCTGCGCTGCCGGCCTGCTGCAGAGCCTGGTCTGGATGGGCAACAAAAAGGCCCTGGTGGTCGGTTTTGATCGGGGACGCTCCACCCAATGCGTGGAATGCGACGCCTCCTGTGAACATGCCTGCCCGATGCGCCTCAAGCCCCGCAGCATCAAACGCAAGATGTTCACCTGCACCCAGTGCATGCAATGCGTGGAGGCCTGCGAAAAAGTCCATGAAGGCGATCCCCGACCACCCTTGCTGCACATGCTCAACAATCAATGCGCCCTGGATGTCTCCCTGCGGGATTTTGGGCACAAGCCCAACATCCCGGCTGACTGTTTTCCTCCCGTTGCCAGCCACGCCAACCGCAAGGCACCGGACAAAAAAACCATCAGTTAACCCGCGTGTTTCACCGGAATCCAGATTTTTCCTGGAGAGATTTTCGTTCAGATTGTTCGAACAGGCAAAAGCCGATGTTATTCATCGGCTTGCAGGCTGTTCGGGCAATCTGGGCGGAAACATCCCGGGAAAAACCGGATAGCGTGACGGGTACAAAATATAACCTGGCCCAATTCAACGCAAGATAATGAAAAATATGGATAAACACCGGTATCTCGAGCATTCTGGTGAAATATGCGGGCTGATATGTTTTGACCTGTCAACTGTTTGGTTTTACCTCAAAGGATTTATCCACGCTTTATCCACGGCGGTGCAACCTTCAGGAATATTGCATAGCGGTGGATAAAGGGTGCATAAA
>JAJRUY010000147.1 GCA_024277555.1 Gammaproteobacteria bacterium
AGCTGCGGGGCAAAGCTGTAGGGAGAGACGGCCTGGTGCCAGCTGTGGTCGTGTTTTTCCTGCCAGCGCAGTGCATAGTGCTGTGGAAGTTTCTGCTGCTGTTGTTCATCGAGGCGTATGACAAACAGGTCTGAGCCTTCGACCCGGTTCATGGCGCCGATGCCTTGCAGTTCTACTGCTTCGGCGCTGGGCATGAAGGCGCGGATGATCCAGCCCTGGTTCAGGGGGTGGTGTCCCAGGTAGTCGAAAGGGTCGTGATGGCGGCCTTGCTGCAGCCGTTCCAGATGATTCATGATGAGGTTTTCCGTTTACTGCGTATGACCTGGCTGCGAATCTGCGCCGATAGATCATTTGCGGATAATTGTTCCCAGCGGAATTGCCAGCGCCAGTTGCCGTTGGCTGTGCCAGGGGTGTTCATACGCGCTTCGCTGCCAAGTTTGAGAAAGTCCTGCAGTGGCACAATGGCCAGGTTGGCGCGGGATTCCATGGCGGTGCCGATCATGGTATCGACGATATCGCCATCGGCTGGCATATGCAGCATTTCCCGTACGAATTGTTGTGTATCTTCCGGGAGTGATTGATACCAGCCCAGGGTGGTGTCATTGTCATGGGTGCCGGTATAGATGACACAGTCCGGGGAAATGTTGGCAGGTTTGTGGGGGTTGTCCTCAAAGGCATCGAAGGCAAACTGCAGCACCGCCATGCCGGGAAGATGGTATTTCTGTTTGAGTTCACGCACTTCCGGCGTGATTATGCCCAGGTCTTCTGCAACCAGGGGCAAGGGATCGATATGCCTTTGCAGGGCAGCCAGTAACTGATCTCCGGGGACTTCCTGCCAATGACCGTGTATGGCGGTTTCTTCCCCGGCATCGATCATCCACACTGCCTGCAGCCCGCGGAAATGGTCGATGCGCACCAGATCGAACCAGCGAAAATGGTGCTCCAGACGCGCCAGCCACCATTGAAAGCCTTCCTTAACATGAAAATCCCAATCGTAATGGGGATTGCCCCAGCGCTGACCTGTTGCGGAAAAATAATCCGGGGGTACGCCTGTTACCCAGGTGGGCTGGCCTTGTGCATCGAGAAGGAAGCGCTGGGGACAGGCCCAGACATCTGCGCTGTCATGGGCAACAAAGATCGGCATGTCGCCGAACAGATGAATATCCCTGGTGGAGGCACTGTTGCGCAGCTGTTGCCATTGATGGTGCAGCTGGTACTGCTCCCATTTGACTGCCTGCAGGTCGTTGTAATATGTGTGCGCAAATTGCTGCAATGCATCTTTGCGGCGCCATTTAAGTTCCTCTGGCCAGTGAAACCAGGCGGCATTCTCCTGCGCTGATTTGATGCAGCTGAACAGGGCAAAATCATTCAGCCAGTAGGCTTCCCCGGTGCAAAAGTCCCGATAATCCCTGTCGCTGGCATCCAGGGGCATATGGCTGCCAAGGAGCGCCGGGTTGGCGGCGAAGGCGGACAGACACTGGTAGGGGGAATAATCCGCCTGGGGCATTCCCAGGGGCAGCATCTGCCATACGCTCAGTGCGCTTTCTGACATGAAATCCAGCCATCTCTCAGCATCTTCGAGGGTTCTGGAAGGCAATGAAGTTGGATGCAGCAAAACCCCCGCCCGTCTTTGCTGGAAGTCATAGCGCATGATCAGTTGCGTCTCATGGTGCCTGCATTTTCCATTTGTCCGCCGCCGCTGGAAATGGGGGTGTCCAGAGATGCAGGCGGGGTCAGGCCAAGCTGGCAATACAGGGTTTTGAGCTGGCCACGAAACAGGCGGTCGAAATCGTTGACGCTGTCAGAAGGGTTGTAGTCGCCAAACCACCAGAACCAGTCAGAGCCTTCGCAAATTGCCAGCAGGAGAGTTGCCTGTTCCGCATCGCTTTTTTTCAGGGTGGTGATCTTGCTGTCAAAAGCTATTTTTGCATCTGCCAGCAAATCCCAGGCGTGGTTCTTGTCTGTGCTGCCGATCCAGGTGGAAAAGCTGCCGTATACCCAGCTGCCTGGAACCAGATGCGTAAGCACGCCCTTGTGTGTGGTGGCAGGGATCTTGGTAAAGGTAGTGCTTTGTATGACCTTGCTCTGGCTTACGGCATGGTATAGCGCGCTGAGGAAATGGTGTCCGTTATTCGGATAGTATTCCCAGGCATTTTCTCCATCGAGAATCACGGAAACTACATGCTCGCTGGCGGCATCTCCCAGAGATTCTGCGATCCTTTCGAGGTGTCCCATGAAATCTGCCACAGCATCATCGGCGTGCCATTTGCTGTACTCGAACCCGATCAGGTCGGACAGGCCATCGTCACGGAAATACAGCAGGGTTTGCTTGTCATTCAGTTGATAGGGGATAAACAGCGCTTTGCGGCAGGCCATTTCATCCGGGTTACATGCTGAAGACAGGCAACTGTGATGCCAGACCGCTTCTCCGGAAGCCGTCCATTGAATGCCCAATTCATCCAGTAAATCCACCGCATCGTCGCTTATCCCGCCTTCGGAAAGCCAGACTCCCCTGGGTTTGAAGCCAAAGAAGGTTTCAAACTGCTGTATGCCGTGGAGTAAATGCCAGCGGGATCTTTCCTTGCCTCCGGGGTAGTGGCTGTGTTCCGGCATGGGGGCGTCCGGCTGGGTTTCGGTCATGTTGCCGAAGTTGTTGAGCAGGGGAATGATGGGGTGTCCCCAAGGTGTCATGGATATTTCTATCTGCTTTCTTTTCGCCAGCTTGCGGTAGCGGGGAATGATGCTCGCCAGAGTCTTCTGCATGACTTGCAGCAGAATGCGCCGGTCTTCTGTGGAGAAGCGCCTTGCCTTTTCGATCAGGTAACGGATTTCGTCGGTCTGTTTCAGGCGATGGCTGCACCAGGCCAGGTGATACCACATCAGCAGATCCACAAAATACTGCTCATCAAGATAGGAAAGCAGCATTTCCTGCCCGACGTCTTTTTCGGTGTTCGGGAACTGTTGCAGCAGGGCCTGGTAGTGAGGATATGGATCGATCATGCGTGGGGCATGGGCGCGGCGGCAGGTTTGAATCAGCTCCCGGCGCTCACTGACATTGACGGGGATGCTTGTGGCTTCTCCCAGCAGGTTCAGCAGGGGATCGGACATTTCCTTGCCGGTATCCAGGAAGGCTTCCATTTGCCGGGCATAGTCGTCCAGCTGTTCCAGCAGCACCGGCGCAAAGTTCACCACAGTATGCATTTTCGGGTGGCTTTCCAGGTGATCGGCCATGTCATCATAGTCCTTGATGCCGTGCAGATAAACCCAAGGCAGCTGGTAGGTTCCATCCAGCCCTTCCCTGTAGTATGGCTGGTGCATGTGCCAGCATAGAACCAGGTTCAGTTTAGTGCTCATTTTTCCTCGAGTGTAGTTTCAAACAGGTGTTGCCCCAGCATTTCCGGGGTGATCAATACCACTCCTTTGGGGGTGATGTGGAAGCGTTTTGCGTCTTCTTCAGGATTTTCTCCGATAATGGTGCCATCGGGAATCAGCGAGCCTTTGTCGATGATGGCGTTTTGTATGCGGCAGTTTCTGCCGATGGTCACTTTGGGGAGCACCACGCTGTCCTTGATGCTGGTGTAGCTCTCGATTCGGGTGGCAAAGAAAACTACCGAGCGCTTGATTCTCGCACCGGAAATGATGCAGCCCCCGGAAATCAGAGAGTCTATGGCTTCACCGCGCCGTCCCTCATCATCGAAAACGAACTTTGCCGGCGGGTGCTGGGTCTGGTAGGTCCAGACCGGCCAGCTTCTATCATACAGATTGAGTTCCGGTTCCACTGTACACAGTTCCATGTTGGCTTCCCAGTAGGAATCCACGGTTCCCACGTCCCGCCAGTAGGCCTGTTTGCCATGCTCATCCCGGAATGGGAAGGCGATGGTTTTGGCGGTTTTAATCGCCTGGGGAATTATATTCTTGCCGAAGTCGTGGTCGGAGTTCCGGTCTTGGGCATCACGGATGAGTGCGTTATACAGGAATTTGGTGGAAAATACATAGATGCCCATGGATGCCAGGGAGATGTCAGGCATTCCCGGAATGGTTTCCGGGTCATCCGGCTTCTCTGTGAATTGGGTGACGCGCAGATTTGCGTCCACGGACATGACGCCGAATTCCCTCGCCTGTTCCTTGGGCACCTCGATGCAGCCAATGGTGAGATCTGCCTCGGAACGCACATGCACCATGAGCATCCTGGAGTAGTCCATGGTGTAGACGTGGTCGCCGCCCAGAACCATGACATAGTCGGGGGCATGGCGGTGCATGATGTCGATATTCTGGAACAGCGCGTCTGCCGTACCCAGATACCAGTCCTTGGAAGTGCGTTGCTGGGCGGGCAAAATCTCCACGAACTCACCGATTTCCGCCCGCAAAAAACTCCAGGCGCGCTGCAGGTGGCGGATCAGGGAGTGGGATTTGTACTGGGTGAGTACGCCAATGCGCCGCAAGCCGGAATTGATGCAGTTGGAAAGGGCAAAATCGATGATTCGGTATTTGCCACCGAAAGGCACAGCCGGTTTGGCTCGCCATTTGGTAAGCCCCTTGAGCCTCGAGCCCTGTCCGCCGGCAAGAATCAGCACCAGGGTATTGCGCGTTATCTCAGTAGCGTTCTTGGTTTGCGTGTAGTACTGATACAGTTTTGCTTGTGCCTTTTCCTGATCACTGCTGCTCATGATGTCACCCGCTGTGATGGTTCTGGCAGACCCCGTGGCCTGCGGTGATAGTCATTGTTTTTTCAAATGGTTGACCAGTCCATTGGTGGAGCTGTCGTGGCCGGTGCAGGGCAATGCGCTGTCCAGCTCCTTTTCGATCACTCCCGCCAGCTGTTTGCCCAGCTCCACACCCCACTGGTCGAAAGCGTTGATATTCCAGATGATGCTTTCGACAAAAACCTTGTGTTCATACATTGCGATCAGCTTTCCCAGGTTGTACGGGGTTAGCTGGCGTATCAGCAGGGTGTTGGTGGGTTTGTTGCCGGGAAATACCTTGTGGGGAGCCAATGCCTTGATTTGTTCGGCATCCATGCCTGCTGCCGCCAGTTCTTCCCGCACTTCGGCTTCGGTTTTTCCCTGCATCAGCGCTTCGGTCTGGGCAATACAGTTTGCACAGAGTATTTCGTGGTGCTCGCTGACGGGGTGATGGGTGCGTACCGGCAGAATAAAGTCTGCGGGTACCAGCTCTGTACCCTGATGAATAAGCTGAAAGAAGGCATGCTGCCCATTGGTGCCGGGTTGCCCCCAGATTACCGGCCCGGTGTTGTAGCTGACAGGTTTTCCATCGCGTGTCACGCGCTTGCCATTACTTTCCATGTCTGCCTGCTGCAAATATGCCGGTAACAGCCGCAGTGAATGATCGTAGGGAAGAATGGCATGATTGCCAACATCGAAAAAATTCCGGTACCAGACGCCCAGCAGGCCGAGAATCACCGGCATATTGACAGAGAAATCCGTATGGTAGAAATGCTGATCCATTTCGTGGGCACCAGCCAGCAGTTTGCGGAAGTTGTCCATGCCTGCTATCACAGCCACGGGCAGTCCGATAGCAGACCACAGGGAATAGCG
>JAJRUY010000148.1 GCA_024277555.1 Gammaproteobacteria bacterium
GGATCATCAGCTCCTGCCGGGAAACACCGGACAGGATATCCAGCGGAACGAGCCAGGTGGCACTCAGGCTTATTGCCAGCGCCACCAGCATGATCACACACCAGGCGGCCAGCCCCGCCAAGCCGTGGCGCATGCGCCCCAGCCAGCGCTTCAGCAGACAGATCAAGGCCACCGCTGTCAGTCCTATCCATTGAATATACAGGGCGAGAATACTGAAGTCCTGCCAGAAACCCTGCAAACGACCGGTGGCGGCCAATGACAACACCATAGCCATCAGGGTGGCGCTGGCCACCACTGCCAGCACGGAGCGCACACCGCAAAAATCAGGAAGAAAGCTTTGCTCGCCTGACTGCATAATCCCCCATCGCCATGAATCGGTTTCAATACAGTATAATCTCACACCATCAACAACGGTATGCAAACCAGCGCACAACTCCGCATTGCACAGCCACCGGGAAAAATACTTATGACCGACAAAAAACTCTGGGCGGGACGCTTCAACCAGCCTACAGACGCCTTCGTCGAAGCCTTCACCGCCTCTGTCGAGTTTGACCAGCGCTTGGCGGAGTATGATATTCAGGGCTCCGTGGCCCATGCCAGAATGCTGGCGAAACAGGGCATACTCGGCAGCGCTGAATGCAACCTCATCATCCAGGGGCTGCAACGGATCCGCGAGCGTATCACCGAGGGCGGCTTCCCCTGGTCCGTGGCGCTGGAAGACGTACACATGAATATCGAGGCCGCACTCACCGACGACATCGGTGATGCGGGCAAGAAGCTGCACACGGGGCGCTCCCGCAACGACCAGGTCGCCACCGACGTGCGCCTGTGGCTACGGGATGAAATCCAGATCATTTCACAGGAAATCCGCCGCTTTCAGCAGGCACTGCTGCAAATCGCAGAACGTGAGGCAGAAACCATTCTGCCAGGCTTTACCCACCTGCAGACCGCCCAACCCGTTACCTTTGGCCATCATATGCTGGCCTGGTTCGAAATGCTGCAGCGCGACCATGGACGGCTTTCAGATTGCACAGCTCGCATGAACGAGCTGCCACTGGGCGCAGCTGCGCTGGCCGGAACGACTTATCCCATCGACCGGGAATACAGCGCCGAGCTGCTGGACTTCGACCGCCCCTGCGCCAATTCCCTGGATGCAGTCAGTGACCGGGATTTCGCCATTGAATTCTGCGCCACCGCCAGCATTCTGATGATGCATTTATCACGCATGTCGGAAGAGTTGATCATCTGGTCATCAGCCCAGTTCGATTTTATTACTCTTTCCGACAGCTTCTGCACCGGCTCTTCCATCATGCCGCAAAAGAAAAACCCCGATGTGCCGGAACTGGTGCGTGGCAAGAGCGGGCGCATCTTCGGCCATCTCATGGGGTTGCTGACCTTGATGAAAAGTCAGCCCCTGGCCTACAACAAGGACAACCAGGAAGACAAGGAACCGCTGTTCGATACCGTGGACAATCTCAAGGGCTGCCTAAAAGTCTTCGCCGACATGGTGCCGGAGATCACCTGCAACCGCGAAGCCATGCGCAACGCTGCCCTGAAAGGCTTCGCCACCGCAACCGACCTGGCGGATTACCTGGTGCGCAAGGGCATCCCCTTCCGCGATGCCCACGAGGTCGTGGGCAAGGCCGTGGCCTTGTGCGTGGAAAGGGATTGTGATCTGGCTGACCTGTCCCTGCAGGAGTTGCAAGAGTTCAGTGAATTCATTGCTGAGGATGTATTCGACTTTCTCACTCTGGAAGGCTCAGTGGCGGCGAGAAATCACATCGGTGGCACGGCGCCGGAGCAGGTGCGCAAGGCCATCGCCGTTGCGCAAAACAGGATCCAGCAATAACCGCAGGATGGGCAAAGGCCGCCAGGCTGTGCCCATCAAAATGCTCCGCTTTGCCCGACCTACATGTTGCTTCTGCACATGAGCCCCAGGGATGGGGGGAATGCTGGAAATGCCGGGAGCATTTTCAGTGCCATGTGCTCGCAGCATAAGCACATCCTTTAGAGAATACTGCTCCTGCACATCCATGTGCTCGCAGCATAAGCACATCCCTGTGCAAAAAAAAGGCGCCCGGGGGCGCCTTTTGCTTAGACAATGTTGTTACACCGTCATCAGAGGCCGGAACCCTGGGCGCCAGTGAACTCGGGATAGGCTTCCATCCCGCACTCGGCCAGATCCACGCCTTCGTACTCTTCTTCTTCGGATACCCGCAGCCCCATGACCACCTTGATGATCATCCAGACCACCATGCTGGCGCCGAATACCCAGCCAAAGATGGTGGCAGCGCCAATGAGCTGACCGGAGAAGCTGGAGGCACTATTGGTTAGCGGAACCAACATCAACCCGAGGAAGCCGCACACACCGTGTACGGAGATGGCGCCGACGGGATCATCGATGCGAACCTTGTCCAGACCCAGGATGCTGAACACCACCAGGGCGCCGCCAAAGGCGCCAAACAGGGTGGCTTGCAGTACGCTGGGCGTGGAAGGCTCGGCGGTGATTACCACCAGGCCGGCCAGGGCGCCGTTTAGCGCCATGGTCAGATCCGCCTTGCCGAACAACATGCGGGCGATGATCAGGGCAGTGACAACTCCACCAGCCGCAGCCGCATTGGTATTGACAAAGACCATGGCCACGGAGTTGGCGCTGGCAACATCACCCAGCTTCAGCACCGAACCGCCGTTGAAACCGAACCAGCCAAACCAGAGGATAAAGGTACCCAGGGTCGCCAGAGGCAGGTTGGCGCCGGGGATGGGACGAATCTCGCCATTGGGGCCATATTTACCCCTGCGAGCACCCAGCAACAGTACACCCGACAAAGCAGCAGCAGCACCGGCCATATGCACGATACCGGATCCGGCAAAATCGGAGAAGCCCAGATCACCCAGGTTGTAGAGGCCAAACACATCGTTGCCGCCCCAGGTCCAGGAACCTTCCATCGGATAGATGAAGCCGGTCATGACCACAGCGAAGAGCAGGAAAGCCCACAGCTTCATGCGCTCGGCCACGGCACCGGATACGATGGACATGGCGGTCGCCACGAACACCACCTGGAAAAAGAAGTCGGAGGCAGTGGAATATACAGAGCCGCCGCCAAAGCCACCTTCACGTTCAGACATGCTTTTCAGCGCATCATCAACCAGAGTTTCGCCCCCGGCCAGCCCGCTCAGGAGGAATTCACCGCCGTACATGAGCGCATAACCAGACACCATGTACATGATGACGGTAACCGCGAACAGGGCGATATTCTTGGTGAGAATCTCCACCGTGTTCTTGGAACGCACCAGACCGGCTTCGAGCATGGAGAAGCCAGCGGCCATCCACATCACCAGGGCGCCCATTAGCAGGAAGTAAAAGGTGTCCAGGGCATATTGCAGTTCAAAGATATTGTTTTCCATCAGCATGTCCCCCGCTACAACGCTTCCGTGCCGGTCTCGCCGGTACGGATACGAATGGTTTGCTCGACTTCGGTGACGAAGATCTTCCCGTCACCGATTTTGCCGGTACGCGCCGCATTGACAATGGCTTCGATAACCTGCTCCACCTGGTCAGAACCCACCGCCGCTTCCAGCTTGATCTTGGGCAGAAAATCCACTACATATTCCGCGCCACGATACAGTTCGGTATGGCCTTTCTGGCGGCCAAAACCCTTTACTTCCGTAACCGTGATCCCCGCCACGCCCACTTCGGACAGCGCTTCGCGCACATCATCCAGTTTGAACGGTTTTATAATTGCTGTTACCAGTTTCATTGCTTCTCTCCTGCTCAGAAGGATTTGGCCCAGGAAACGACGAACTTGGTGTCATCACTACCGGACTCTTCCTGCGCTTTGGAAACCGTCATGGTGAAATCGCCCCAGTCACCAGCACTTTTGGTCACATCGATTTGGCCATGGCTGTAATCGAC
>JAJRUY010000149.1 GCA_024277555.1 Gammaproteobacteria bacterium
AAAAACAGGTTGAATACAAAAACCTGTCCTGGCAGGAAACCGTGTTGCATGCGGCGCAGCAAGAGCAACTGTGCTGTGATCTGGTGTCGCCGCTGGTGCGGCTGCAGGCTGTGCAGCATGCCCTGGCATCTCGTTTCGTGCATCAGGGGCTGGAAGCCGTTGATCATGGCTGGAGCAGGATAGTTGGCTGGCTGCTGTTTTTTTTCTGGTCCGGTCTTTCCCTTTGGGCATGGAGCCGCATGCTTCTGGGAACCTTGATCCGAAGACCGGACTTTGCTGGAGCAGAACCATACAGTGAATCATAGTGGTGCATCTTCCACCCGGCTGGTATGGCTGGGTTTCTTCGGCATGATCGTGCTGTTGGCTTTGCTCGCCAGTTTTTCCCTGCTGCGCGGGGGCAAACAGTTGATCGAAATGCAGGCACAGCAGCAGGCCGAGCCGATACAGAATCTGCTGTATGTGATCCTCAATGGTGAGCGGAGGATGATTCCAGAAGCCGACCGTCTGCAACTTTCCCTGGACATGCAGGAAGCTGTGGATGATGAGCGAAATCTCCTGCAGCAACAGTTGCGGCAGCAAATTGATGCGGCTGTGGATCGGGCGTTTGCTCCAGTACATGGGCATGTCGCTGATTTTGCGGACTGGTATTATTCCCTTACCGGCGAGTACATGCGTTACGCCCATGCAGTGGGTGGTGACATGGCCGAGTATCTGGAGCAACGCCTGAGGGAAACGGTCTTCCTGCCTGCGGCACTGGATGTGAACCTGGATGCCATGCTGATGAGCCTGAATGCCGGGCTGGTGCAGGAGATGGCGCAGTCCGGGGGGCGTCTGGCGGCAAAACTGCAGCTTTTTGTTGCGGAAAACTCCAGGCCCTCGGGTGCGGGGGAAGCGGTCATCGGCGACAGCCTGAATCTGGATCAGATGTTTTCCTCCGGCCTGCAACTCAGCACTACCGATGTGGGCCGGCAGGTGTTCGCCACTCTTGCGGCTACCGGAACAGGCGCTGCGATTGCCAAGGGCATGGGAGCGGCTGTGGTGAAAAAGACCGTGGCGGAAATCGCGGCAACCAAAAGTTTTCATGCGGCTTCCGCGCTGCTGGTCAAGCTGGCTGCCAAATCGGCAGTCAAAGGTGGCGGAGCACTGGCGGGCGCGGGCGCCGGAGCAATGATCTGTAGCCCCGCGGGGCCGGGTGCGCTGGTTTGTGGCGCCATCGGCGGCCTGGTGGCCTGGGTGGCCATCGACAAGGCGGTGATAGAGCTGGATGAGGCATTGAACCGGCAGCTGTTCGAGGATGATATCCATGCCGCCATAAGCGTACAGCAGGAGCAACTGAAAGAATCCCTGCGGCAGGCATATTCTGAAGTCCTGGATGAAAGCTTTTTGTCGCTGAAAAAGAACGCCCAGGTACTGGCGGTTCCCGTGGGGGAGTTTATTCCGGCAGACCTGCTGCGCCATCCCGTAGATGAGGCAGGTTATGGAAAACAAGCTGTTTCCCCCGGGAAGTGAGCAGGAAGCGGGTAATGCCCGCATTGTTGATTCTGGTTCGGTACCAGGCGGCGGCGGGTGCTTCCACGACATATCCCAAGGTGGCGCGGATGACTCCGGCATGGGCAACGACAAGGATGTTGCGGCCAGGAAATTCGGCGGCGGTCTTTTCCAGGGCAGTGGCGATACGGGCGCCGAACTGATGCAGGTCTTCCGCGTTCCGGGGGCGGTTGTTCACCGGGTCGGTGTAGAAATCCCGGTACTCCTGGGGGCGGGTTTGCCTGATGCTTTCCGGGCTGCATCCCTCCCAGTCGCCAAAGCCCACTTCACGAAAATCATTTTCCACGGTTAGTGGCAGGGCGTGCCGGTCTGCAAGTGCGCGGGCGAATGCGAGACAGCGTAACATTGGTGAACTGACGATCTGATCCCAGTGGTTTTGTTCTCCCACGGCCTGCCACATCTGACGCCAGCCCTTTTCGCTGAGCGGGTCGTCGATGCTGGAGCCGCGGTACAGGCTGCCCCCCAGAGGCTCGCCATGGCGGATGAGGTCGATGCGAGTAGTCATTGTCGGTATAGACGCCTTTTTGCAATTCAGCCAGGCGTGGATGATACCCACAGCAGCAGGCCATAGCGAGTCCCCTTTCCCAGGGCGATGAACAGAGCTGATTGCAGCAAGGGCATGCGCGCCCAGCCGGCGGCCACACACAAGGGATCGCCGATGACGGGAACCCAGGACAACAGCAGCAAGGGTGAGCCGTGTTTCTCCAGCCAGGCCAGGGCCTTTTTCTGACGTGGTTTGTGCAATCCGGCTTCGGGAAAGCGATGGCGCAGCCAGCGGCCAATGCCCCAGCTGCTGAGTCCTCCCAGGGTGTTGCCCAGGGTTGCCACCAGTAACAGGGTGGCAGGGCTGTAGCTCTGCTGGTAGTTCAACCACAGCAGTATTGCTTCGGAACCGCCTGGCAGCAGGGTTGCGGCCAGAAAGCTGCTGAAGAACAGCCCCCACAATCCGCCGTTTTCAATCATGTTTGTCAGGTGCGAGTACAAACAGCACCGGGCCGGGAGATTCGAAGCGGCTCAGTTGCAGTTTGTCTGGAGCGGGTTTCCGCAGTTGTTGTTCCACCGCGCAGGCTTCTTCCTTTCCGCCTGGGTGTCCCCGGTAGGCGAGTATGCTGATGATGCCTTCCGGGCAAAGCAGCTCCCTGGCTTGCTGCAGGGCGGGCAGGGTGGTGGCGGCGGTAGTAACGGTGCTTTTATCACCGTGGGGCAGATAACCCAGGTTGAAGAGCACCGCCTGTATTTTCCCGTGCGTGTCAGCAGGCAGCTTGTTCCGCATTTGCTGATGCCCGCTATGAAATAGCTGCACCTGTGCTGCCAGTCCCTGTTCCTGCAGATATCGCGTGGTGGATTGCAATGCCTGGCGCTGAATATCAAAGGCGAAAACCCTGCCTTTGGATCCTACCTGCCGGGCAAGAAAGCAGCAGTCGTGGCCGTTGCCAGTGGTAGCGTCGATTGCCAGGTGTCCGGGGTGAAGATACTGGCCGAGAATATCATGAGCCAGCTGTGTCAGCCGCATGGGGGATGTTGCAGACAGGACTGGATGAATGGCAGGGTCAGCTTGTGGCGCTTTTGAGCCAAGGCGGCCTGATCCAGTCGTTCCAGCAGATTGAGCAAATTCTGCGGGCTGCGGTTGCAGTGGGTCAGCAGCCATTGTGCGACTTTGGGTTTGAGTTGCAGTCCGCGCTTTTGCGCCTGGATCTGTAGCAGCTCCATGAGTCCGTCGTGATCCAATGGATGCAGTTGATAGATGCTTCCCCAGGACAGCCGGGAACGAAGATCAGGCAGCTCCAGGGGGAGATGCGCCGGTGCTTGGTTGGCGCTGAATATCAGATTTCTGTGCAGATCGTGAGCCAGGTTGAAAAGCACAAACAGGGATCTCTCCCAATCCGGATTGGTGGCGATATGCTGTATGCCATCCATGGCGATGATATCCATTTCCTCCAGGCCGGTGAGAAGCTCGGGAGAAAGCGGGTGCAACTGTTCCAGTGGTAGATAGGCGCAGGTACGCCCCTGCTGCTCTGCCTGGCTGCACAAGCCCATCAACAGGTGGCTCTTGCCGCTGGCTGTGGCTCCGGATATGAACAGGGTTTCGCCATTTTTCCCGGCGGCGATGCTTTTCAGCAAGGTGAGTAACTGCCCATTCTCCCCCGGAATAAAATCTTCCAGAGTGATTTGCGGGCGCAACTCCACTGCCAGGGGAAGCTGACGGTTCATGCCAGTTTCGCCGCCAGCTGCGCCAGCCTTTTCCCCTGGGCCTTGCACAGAGCCTTTTCCTCATCGGAAAGGGGTAGCTTGCTGTCACTGCCTGCCAGGTGAGAGGCTCCGTAGGGGGTGCCGCCGGTAGTGGTGGTCAGCAGTTCCGGTTCAGAATAGGGCAGGCCGCTGATGATCATGCCATGATGCAACAGGGGCAGCATCATGGACAGCAAGGTACTTTCCTCGCCGCCATGCAGGGAGCTGGTGGAAGTGAACACCCCGGCGGGTTTGCCCATGAGTGCGCCGCTGAGCCACAGGCTGCTGCTGCCGTCGAGGAAATACTTCATGGCGGCAGCCATGTTGCCGAAACGGGTAGGGCTGCCCAGGGCCAGTCCGGCGCAATTTTTCAGCTCGTCCAGTTCCACATAGGGCGGGCCGGTTTGCGGGACAGGGGGGGCGGTGGCTTCACAAGCCGCAGATACCTCGGGCACCGTGCGCAACATGGACTCCATGCCGCCTTCTTCCACGCCCCGCGCCAGCAGCCGCGCCATTTCTGCGGTTGCCCCCTGGCGGCTGTAATACAGAATCAATATGTAATTGCTCACAGGATCTCCAGTACTTGCTCTGGCGGGCGGCCGATGGCGGCCTTTCCGTCCTTGATGACGATGGGGCGTTCGATGAGTCCGGGATGCTCCAGCATCGCGGTGATAAGCTGATCCCGGCTCAAACCGGGGTCTTCCAGCCCCAGTTCTTTGTATTTCTTCTCCTTGGTGCGCATCAGCTCCCGGGGTTCAAGACCCAGCATGCCCAGCACCTGTTCCAGTTCCTCGCGGCTGGGCGGGGTTTTCAGATACTCCACGATCTCTGGTTTGACGTTGTTGTCCTCCAGCAGTTGCAGGGTCTGGCGGGATTTGCTGCAGCGCGGGTTATGATAGATTTTGATGCTCATGAGGGAGCTCCTTGAATTACTTGATGTGCAGATTGTAAACGGGAATATGGGCAGGGTGTAGGGGAGTGTTTTCCAATACTGAAATCAGTCTGAACAATCCCGGCCAATTCAGGCATGTCTGAGCCGACTGGGCAAGGCTTTGAGTTGCAAGCCGGCATCGTATGCCGTATGGTTCCGAAATGTTGATTTTTCACCGGACACACGGAAAAACACGGCTCCTGTTGAGCTTGTTGCTCTTCCTGTCGCTGCTGTACTTGCCGGGTGCAACGCTGCACGTCCACAGCCTGGATCACAGTCATGCAGTCGTTGAAGCCAGTGATCACAGCCATTTAAGCGCAGTCCATTTTGCCCACGACACATCGCACCAGATTCATCATGATGGTGTTGTCTCGGAATTCGATGCCGGTTCTTCCGATGGGGTGTTGAAAAATCTTTCCAGCAGCATTGTTGCATTTGCCTTATTTGCGCTTCTTTTTGTCCTGCTATTGCCAGATCTCTCGCGTCAGGTGGTTCGATACCACAGGGAAAGCGCCACCATTCTCTATGGGCATTATCTCCTCTCCCCGCCTTTACGGGCGCCGCCCTCACACTTCTGAAACTCTCCGCCGGTCTGGTTGGCGCCAAGCCAACTGTACCTAATCGCTTCGTCATGCGCTTTTGGGCAGGGCGAAATCTGTTGAATAAACAGTACTCCATATAGTGTTGGGTACCTCGAAAAATCGTCATTCCGGCGGAAGCCGGAATCCATAACTTGCTGATTTATATGGGCCCCGGCTTTCGCCGGGGTGACGAAAAATGAATTATTCGAGGTTC
>JAJRUY010000150.1 GCA_024277555.1 Gammaproteobacteria bacterium
AGGTAATTCCCAAACGGTGTGGCTCAGTCGTATCGGCGGGGTAGAGGTGGTAATAAAACGCTACAACCTGAAGACCCGCCTGCATGCTCTGCGCCGGGTCTTTACCCGCAGCCGGGCGTCGAAATCCTGGGAAAACGCTCTCAGCTTGCGCGCCTATCATATCGATACACCCACAGCTTTGGCCATGATCGAAGAGCGGCGCTTTGGCCTGCGCCAACGCGCCTGGCTGATTACCGCCAAGGCCAGGGGAATGGGCGCCAATCACTACATTCCCGGGCATGAGGATGATGCCGCGCTGAAGCGTCTGGCCGCCACAGTACAGGCGTTTGGGCAGAATGGCCTGGTGCATGGGGATATGAAAGCAACCAATTTCATGATGACAGGGGAGACTATCGAAGTGATCGACCTCGATTCCATGTTCCGGCCACTTACCGCCCCGGTGTTGCGGGCGCGGGTGGCAAAAGACCGGCGGCGGTTCCTGCAAAACTGGCGTGATGCCGGGTTGCGAGAGCGATTTGCAAGGCTGCTGAAGCCGGGTTTCGGGTAGAATAATCCACTTATTCCGGGCAGAGGGTGCAAATGGCACAGATTCGATGATTGTACTAGGTGTGGCCGGGGCGGTGAGCCACGACCCTTCGGCAGCGTTGTTCATTGATGGCGAACTGGTTGCCGCAGCAGAAGAAGAACGCTTTATCCGCGACAAGCATGCCAAGGGGCGCTTCCCCTACGAGGCGACCCGCTACTGCCTGAAAGCAGCCGGGATTCAGCCGGGACAGGTGGATGTGGTGGCCTTTCCCTATGCGAAAATCCCCCTGTCCAGCCCCGCTCGCTGGCATTATGCGGCGCGGCACTGGTATGCGCCGGATCGCGCCCTGACCGCCGTGCTGCGGGGCAACCGGCGCTACTGGCGCAACCGCTCCCTGCTGGAAAAACTGGTGGCAGATCTGGGTATCACCAATGCCCGCCTGGAAATGGTGGAACACCACCTGGCCCATGCCAGCAGCGCCTATCACCTCAGCGGTTTTGAGGAAAAGACCGCCATCCTCGGCATCGATGGCAAGGGCGAATATGCCACCACCTTTTTCGGCTATGGGGAAAACGGACGTATCCACAAGATCAAGGAGTTCTATGATCCGGATTCCCTGGGGGGGGTGTACGGCGCCATGACCGAATACCTGGGCTTCGAGATGCTCGATGGTGAATTCAAGGTTATGGGCATGGCGCCCTATGGTGATCCGGCACGCTTTGATTTTTCCCGCCTGATCGACTACAGCGAAGAGGATTTCCGGGTCAACACCCGCCTGGTGAATGTCATCGGCCTGCGACGCTGGAAGGACAAGAATGGAAAAGGGCAGTATTTCAGCCCCAAACTGGTGGACTGGCTGGGGCCGCCCCGGGAAGGGGACGAGATCGACGATCCCTATGTGGACTATGCCGCCAGCATCCAGGACTTGCTGGAAAAGGTTTCTTTGGGGCTGGTGGAGCACTATCTGGGTGATATCCTGCGCGAGACCGGCAAGCTGGCCTTCGCCGGCGGCGTGGCCCTGAATGTGAAGCTCAACCAGCGGATTCTGGCCCGGGATGATGTGCAGGAATTGTTCGTGCAGCCAGCGGCCTCTGATGCGGGCACTGCCATTGGCGCTGCATCCTATGTTGCGAATCAGCTGGGGGACAAGGTGCAGCCCATGCGTCATGCCTATCTTGGCCCCAGCTACAGCAATGAACAATGCATCGCAGCCTGCGAAGCTCACGAACAAAAACCCGGCTGGAAAAAAATCGATCAGGTGCCGCAACGGGCGGCAAAACTGCTGGCAGCAGGCAACCCCCTTGCCTGGTTCCAGGGGCGCATGGAGTTCGGCCCCCGCGCCCTGGGCAATCGCTCCATCCTCGGCGCGCCCAACGTACCGGGCATCGCCGACCGCATCAACGAGCAAATCAAATACCGGGAACGCTGGCGGCCCTTCTGCCCCAGTATTCTCGACCGGGTGGCCCGGGACATGCTGCAAACCGGGCATCCCGCACCCTACATGACCATTACCTTCGATGTGGGGGAAGGCTGGAAGGAGCGAGTGCCCGAAGTAGTGCATGAGGACGGCACCGCCCGCGCCCAGGTAGTTACCCGGGAGGTCAACCCGCGCTATTATGAGCTGATTGAAGAACTGGAAAAACACACGGGTAACGCTGTGATTCTGAATACTTCCCTGAACCGGCGCGGTGAGCCCATGGTCTGCTCGCCGGAAGATGCCCTGAACATGTTCTACGGCTCGGATCTGCAGTATTTGATTATGGAAGACATATTGGTAACCAAGGCAGAGGAGCAACATGAGTAGCAAAACCCTGTTGATCACCGGAGGGGCGGGCTTTATCGGCTCGGCGCTGATCCGCCACCTGATTGAAAACACCGATTATCGGGTGGTCAATCTGGACAAGCTCACCTATGCCGGCAACCTGGAGTCCCTGGAACCGGTATCCAGCAGTGATCGTTATGCCTTTGAACAGGTGGATATCTGTGATGCTGCCGAGGTAGCCCGGGTGCTGCGGGAACACCGTCCCGATGCCATCATGCACCTGGCTGCCGA
>JAJRUY010000008.1 GCA_024277555.1 Gammaproteobacteria bacterium
CTATTGATGAGTGAAGAAATATCGTCTCTGGGCAACAAGATCGGTGCAAGGGCGGACTTAACAAACACCCGGCAACATATTGTGCTTTGCTAATATAGATGCAATGGTTAATAAAAACAGCATCTTATGTTGTTATTTCAGTGTCCAGGTGAAATATCCGGGCTAAAGATAAACCTGTAGTGGGTAAAGATTAAACAGGCACAAATCGGCCCGCCCCCTGCCTCGATCCTGCAATGCCTGGCGATGCACCCAGGCTGTGGCCATGCCCAGCCGGGCAGCTGGCGATACATCTCTTTCCCAATCATCGCCCACATGCAGCATTTCTTCAAAAGAAATGCCAGACCAATGCCGCGCCGCATGAAACATGGCCGGGTCGGGCTTGGCCGTTCCCACCTCCTCTGCGCTCAAAGACAGATGAAAACAATCACGCAGCGGTGTGTGCTCTATCTGGGCATTGCCATTGGTCAGGGATACCAGCATATAGCGCTGCCGCAGATATCCAAGCACGGGAAGCACATCATCCCATGGCATCACCTGATTGCGGGCCTGGCGGAATATGCTTACCCCTTGCTTGGCCAGTGGCAGGGGATAGCCGAACTCATGCATCAGATTTTCCAGAGTCTCCAGGCGCACCAGGGTAAGGTCATGGGAAAGATCGGGGTGATGTTCCATCCACATCAGGCGCTGTTCACGCATGGCCTGGATGGACAGGGAATCCGTTATCCTTGGCGCATATTCACCCAGCCAGTCATACAGTTGCTGCTCTGCCGCCATGATGACCGACCTGGTTGGCCACAGGGTATCGTCGAGATCAAAGGTAATCAGGCGGATGTTTTTGAACATAAACCCGGCAGCACCCGCATTTCGATAAATTCTGCCAGCAAGGCAAGCTCCTGCCTTCTGCTGGCAAGCTCCACGATGTAGCCCAGGGTGCGGGGGATGTCCGCCAGGTAGCCGTTTTTTCCGTCACGATGCGCCAGACGCGCAAAGATGCCGGCGGCCTTGAGATGGCGCTGGGCGCCCATCAGATCAAACCAGCGCAGAAACCGGCTTTCATGCTGATCCTGCAATACCCCGGACTGCACACAGAGCTGAAAATATCCCCAGGCCCATTCATCCACCTGGGCTGTGGGCCAGCGGATATAACAATCACGCAACAAAGACACCAGGTCATAGGTTACCGGCCCATACACCGCATCCTGAAAATCAATAACACCAGGAGGGTGGGCGACACCAGCCATGAGATTGCGTGAATGATAGTCACGGTGTACAAATACCCGTGGCTGCTCCAGAGCGGCATCCGCCAGTCTGAAAAACACCTCATCCAGCATATCCTGTTCCGCGCCTGACAAGTCCAGACCCAGATGCTGGCGCAACAGCCATTGAGGAAACAGGGACATTTCCTTCAGCAGCAACTCCCGGTCATAGTCAGGCAGACCTCCGGGATCAACACAGGCCTGCATGGTCATCAGCGCCGCCAGCGCATCTCCATACAGCCGGTCTGCAGAATCTGCATTCAGCGCATCAAGATAGGATTGCACCCCCAGATCCTCCAGCAACAGTAACCCTTGTTGCAGATCCTGCGCATAAATCACCGGCGCATGCACCCCTGCCCGCCGCAAGCGCAGCGTGATATCGACAAAAGCGCCGCAATCTTCTTTCTCCGGTGGCGCGTCCATAACAATACGGGTATCGCCACCCGGCAGGAAAATACGAAAATAACGGCGAAAACTGGCATCCTCCGATGCCGGTTTAAGGGTAAAATCAGGCAGGCCACAGTCTGTTCTGAGCCAGCTCTCCAACAGGGATTGACGATCAGACATATAATTTGTCGGAACAAGCATTGAATCAGCCGCCATTCTATGCGATTTTACCCGCGCCCGCGTGGAAACTACCGGAACAAAGGATTTTGGATTATCACCCCCGTCATCGCCGCCATTTCATCGTTTTTGCATTGCTATACCTGTTGTATAACAATGCCATAGCCGAACAAAACCGCTGGGAATGCCTGCCGACAACCGACGGCAAGGGCTGGCAATGCGGAAAGGCGGGAAGCCAGCTGCACAAGCCTGTCTTGCCCTCCCGGCAAACAACGCCTGCGGTAACGATAAC
Source organism: Gammaproteobacteria bacterium (assembly GCA_024277555.1). Lineage (GTDB taxonomy): Bacteria > Pseudomonadota > Gammaproteobacteria > Chromatiales > Chromatiaceae > Thiolapillus. Next base: position 2,113 of record JAJRUY010000008.1, read on the forward strand.
TCCGGTAGCTCCATCCCTCCACAAGCCAGAGGAACCGGATCGGCGGATGCCGAAACAGCCTGTTTTGACACCAGCAGACAAAGAAGCGCCTGGCAAGAACAGCCCCGCTGCAGAAATCATTGATTCCACCTCCTCCCGCCCCGGCGAGCAGACAGCTTCCACCCGGGACACCCCAGCCGCCCCCGATACCTATGCCATGCTGCTGGATCAGGGAATGAACTGGGATCAATGCCGCATTGTGCCCGCCCCCTCCCCGGAGGAGCCCGCAGATGATCGCATTGTCATTGAAGCCGACGCAGCTACCGCACTTCCGGAACAAAACAGTGCCACCTTCCGCGGCAACGTCGTCATCCGCCAGCCAGATCAGACTCTGTATGCCGACGACCTCTACTACGATCACGGAAGGCAGCTGGTCAAGGTCGATCAGCAACTGCTGATACAGCTGCGGGATCTGCGCCTTCTCGGCAGCCAGGCATGGTTCGACCTGAATAAACACCAGGGGGAAATGAAACAGATCAGTTACCGCATCCCCAGCCGCAAGGCGCGGGGAAAGGCAGACGAGATGGTGTTGCTGGACAAGGATCGCAGCCGCTACGAAAACATCAGCTACACCACCTGCCCGCCAGGCAACGAAGGGTTCGTGCTTTCTGCCCAAAGCATGGAAATCGACCAGCAACGGCAAATCGGCACCTTCAGGTCTGCCAGGCTGCATTTTCTGGGCATTCCGATTTTTTATGCGCCAAAATTAACCGTGCCGCTGGACAGCTCCCGCAAGAGCGGATTGCTGGTTCCCTCTCTGGGCTATTCGTCCAGGAACGGGGCAGACATGACCATCCCCTACTATTTCAACCTGGCGCCAAACTATGACGCCACCCTGAAGCCACGTCTGCTGAGCAAACGCGGGCTGCTGATTGGAGGAGAGTTCCGCTTTCTCACCCGACCCCACCGGGGAGAACTGCGGGCCGAGGTTCTGCCCGATGACCGGCTCTACGACAGACAGGCCAGCCGCGGCTCCCTGCACGCCCGCAGCCACAGCAACCTTGACTTCATCACTCCCGGGCTTGGCGCAGACCTGGATCTCAACTGGGTATCTGACAGAGACTACCTCGATGACCTGGGGCAAAGCCTGGCCGTCACCAGCACCCGCCATTTGCCTAACCGGATCGCCCTTGACTGGCGCAACCGCGACTGGGATGCCCTGGCGGAACTGCGCCACTACAAAACCCTGGATCAGAACATCCTGCCCCAGGACCGGCCCTACAGCCTGCTGCCCAGAGTGGCGTTCAGCTGGAACAAATATCCTGGGTTGGCCGGGCTGGATTACGGTTTTAACGCCGAACTGAGCAGCTTCTACCGCGAAGACAGCGTTACCGGGCAGCGCATTGACTTAAACCCCCGCCTGAGCATGCCGCTGCACCGCGACTGGGGCTTTATCAAACCAACGCTCAGCGGCCGCTATACCTCATACTCTCTGCGCGACCAGCTACCCGGCAAAGACTCATCGCCTGCCCGCAGTACCTACAGCATCAGCCTGGACAGCGGACTGTTCTTTGATCGCGAAATTTCCTGGTTGGGACAGGCCATGACCCATACCCTGGAGCCACGCGCCTACTATCTTTATACGCCGTATGAAAACCAGTCCGACATCCCGCTGTTCGACACCAGCCACCTGGATTTCAACTTCAATAACCTGTTTCACGACAACCGCTTCAACGGCCCCGACCGGGTAGGCGATGCCAACCAGCTGACCCTGGCCCTTACCAGCCGCATCCTCGCCGGGGACGATGGGCGGGAACTGTTGCGCGCCAGTATTGGTCAGATCTATTACCTTGAAGACCGGCGCATCACCCTTGACGAAACTGACCTACTGGACACCAGCAGCTCTTCGGTAATTGCCGAATTGTCTACCAACATCATTGACCGCTGGCGATTGCGCGCCGCAGTACAGGTTGATCCTCATGCCGATGCCGCACTGCAACAGGGGCTGGCCCAGGCAAGCTACCGGGGCGACAACGGGCAGCGCATTCACGCTTCCTGGCGACTGCGTGAAGGGGTACTGGAACAAACCGATCTGGCGGCATACTGGCCGGTTTCCGAAAAAACCAGCCTCATCGGGCGCTGGTATTATTCCGTGGAAGAAGGCCATTCCCTGGAAACCGTTGCCGGGATCGAGTACGGCGACTGCTGCTGGCGCATCCGCGCTGTCTGGCGCCGCTATCTGGACAGCAATGGCACCGAATACAACAACACCGCCTTGCTGCAGCTCGAACTGAACGGGCTGGGCAAGCTGGGCAACAATATCGACAACTTCCTGGATCGAACAATTTATGGTTACTAAACAAAATGCGCTGGTACAAGGCCTCCTGTTTCTTGTCTTGCTTGCCGGCCTGCTTTCCCTGCCATCCAAAATCCACGCCGAAGCAAGCGGCCTCATGGATCGCATTGTCGCCGTCGTCAATGACGACGTGGTTCTGTACAGCGAACTGCAAAAGGAAGTCACCGCCATCCGCGGCAAGCTGGCACAGGCCGGCGCCCCTGACCTGCCCGGAGACGAGCTGGAAAAACAGGCGCTGGAACGACTGATTCTGCACAAGCTGCAAATGGCGGAAGCTAAACAACTGGGCATTTCCATTGATGACGAAATCCTGAACAAGGCCATAAGCAACATCGCCGCCCAGAACGGCCTGACCCTGGAGGAACTGGCAGCGGCGCTTCAGGAACAGGGCATTCCCATGCATGAATACCGCCAGGAACTGCGCGACGAAATCACCTTGCAACGCCTGCGCAACCGGGAAGTTATCAGCCGCATCCAGATCACCAAAGCGGAAGTGGACAACTACCTGACGCACGCCGAGGAAGCCCCGGGCGGGCGTGATGCCTATCGTCTCCGGCATATCCTCATCGCCACCCCGGACAGCGCCTCCAGCGCCGAGATTGCCACAGCCAGAAAGCAGGCCGAGGAAATCATGCAACGCCTGAAACAGGGCGAGGACTTCGCCACCCTGGCGACGCGCTATTCCGCGGGCAGGCAGGCTCTGGACGGTGGTGATCTGGGATGGCTGGAAGCCGGGCAGGTGCCAAGTCTGTTCCTCACAGAACTCGCAGAGATGGAGCGCGGTGACATCCGCGGCCCCTTCCATGCCGCCAGCGGCTTTCACATCATCAAGCTGGAAGACTACAAGGGCGGGGATCGCAACATCATCAAGCAAACCCATGCCCGCCATATCCTGATACGCACCAATGAACTGACCTCTGATGACGATGCAAAAAATCGTCTGCAGCAGCTTTACCAGCGCATTCAGGGTGGAGAAGATTTTTCCGCCCTGGCCCGCGCCCATTCCGATGACAAGGGTTCTGCCATCAAGGGCGGTGATCTCGGCTGGGTCAGCCCCGGCAACCTGGTGCAGAAATTCGAGGAAGTAATGGATGCACTCCCCGCAGGCGGAATCAGTGAGCCCTTCCGCACCCAGTTTGGCTGGCATATCGTGCAGGTGCTGGATCGTCGCGACTTCGATGCCACAGAGGAAGTCAAACGCGACAGGGCCAAGTTGGCGCTGCGCAAGCGCAAGGCAGACGAAGCCCTGCAACTCTACCTGCGCAAGCTGCGCGACCAGGCCTTTGTCGAGATACGCCTGGAAGACAACTATTGAGCATCATCATCACGCCGGGAGAACCTGCCGGCATCGGCCCGGATCTGATTCTGCAAGCGGCGCATCAGGGGCTGGACATTCCTGCCCTGGTCATCGCCGACCCCGGTCTGCTGGCACAGCGGGCGGCACGGATGCATCTCGATATCACAATTATCAAGACTGATACTGCTCCCATGCAGGCATCGACTTCTGGCACATTGCCTGTATACCCGGTACATATGCCAGAATCATGTATCCCGGGAAAGCTCAATCCAGGCAACGCCAACTATGTTCTGGAGTGCCTGCAGCTGGCCGCAGAGGCTTGCCTGAAAAGACAATACTCCGCCCTGGTGACCGGCCCCATACACAAGGGCAACATCAACGACGCAGGTATCCCCTTCAGCGGCCACACCGAATTCCTGGCGCAGCTAAGCAACAGCCATCCGGTAATGATGTTGACCTGCCCGGGGCTGCGGGTCGCCCTGGCCACCACCCACCTGCCATTGCACAAAGTCAGCGACGCCATCACCCCGGAACTGCTGACCCAAGTCATTCAAATTTTACATGCCGACCTGCAAACAAAGTTCCGGATAAGCAACCCCAGGATTCTGGTTTGTGGCCTCAACCCCCATGCCGGAGAAGGCGGTCATCTGGGAACAGAGGAAATGGAAATCATCACCCCGGTATTGGAAACACTGCGCCAGCAAGGCATGCAGTTGATCGGCCCCCTGCC
>JAJRUY010000151.1 GCA_024277555.1 Gammaproteobacteria bacterium
ATGTAGCCGTGGATATCGTGGAAGTTGATCCTCTCAACCTTCCCGAAGACGTAATGGATCTAAATCCCTACGGCACGGCGCCGACCCTGGTTGATCGTGAGCTGGTGCTGTTCGATTCACGCATTATCCTTGAATATCTGGATGAGCGTTATCCGCACCCTCCATTGCTGCCGGTGGATCCGGTTTCCAGAGCCACCTTCCGCATGTATATCTATCGCGTGGAAAAGGACTGGTATGGCCGTGTGGATACCATACTTGCCGGTGGCAAGGCAGCGGCCAGGGCGCGCAAGGAGCTGGGAGAGAGCCTTACGGCAAGCGCCCCTATTCTGGCAGCCAAGCCCTTCTTCATGAGCGACGAGTTTTCCGTGGTGGACGCGAGCATCGCACCATTGTTGTGGCGGCTGCCGCATTTGGGAATTGAGCTTGAAGGCAGCGCATCCAATACCTTCAACGCCTATGCTGCGCGCCTGTTCAAGCGCGATGCCTTCGCCAAAAGCCTCACCGAAGCCGAAAGGGAAATGCGCCTCTGAGGTTGTTCCATGTCCATGACTTCCAATCGACCCTATCTGATTCGCGCCATTTGGCAATGGATCAGCGACAACGGCATGACTCCGCATCTGCTGGTCAACGCAGATGCACAAGGCGTGGAGATTCCGCGCCAGTTCGTCGAAGACGGGCGTATCGTACTCAATGTCAGCGCCAGTGCAGTGCGGAATCTGGAACTGGGGAATGACTATATATCGTTTGGCGCCCGGTTTTCCGGCTCACCCATGAACGTATTGTTGCCGGTAGCTGCAGTGCTGGGCATCTATTCCAAGGAAAATGGCCAGGGCATGCTGTTCCCGGATGAAGAGGAAGGAACGCCGCCGGATGACAATGAACCCGAGGATGCCCCGCCATCCGGTGGGCGTCCCAGCCTCAAGGTGGTTAAATAACTATCGTTTTTTCGGGAAAGGAATGATTTCGGCTGCTTTTGTTTTCGTCTTTTCCGGGGTTTCTTCTGCCGCAGTGCCTTCATGCTCGATGGTATGCCGACCTTGAATGTGAACCGCTTCCAGCTGGTTTCCCAATAGCAGAACATAACCTGACTGGCGCAAGCTGCCGTCGATGCTGTAGTCGAACCGGTACATGCGCCGGAAGCGCAAGCCAGCGGAAGTCCAGCGCAGGGCGAAGCGTTGCAGATAGACGCCATCGTCCAGAAGCTGATACCTTTCCTTTTCGCAAGCGGCGCGGCTGATGCCGACGGCCAGCTCACGGGCGCGGGCGGCTTCCAGCCAGAACATGACGATCAATCCCAGAATAACAATAGCTGCCAGGGAGGAAGCCACAGAATGAATTGCTCCGTAGTGGAAGAAAGAGGGTTGCGGGTTTGTACGGATGAGTTTATCAGACTTGCGTCATCCGCTTGCGAAAAACCACCCGATCCGTACCATTGCGAATCGCTGTTACTTTCGACAGGGTGCAGTTTTTTTATCGACAACAGATACAGGAAACCTGTTCATGAAATGGATCGACGAAATACCCATGGGATTTCTGGTGCTGGCCTCGGCATTTTTTGGTCTGATGCCATTTACTCCGGAACCCCATGCCTGGGAGAAAATCAAGATGCTGATGGCGGGGGATCTGGTCAAGCCTCTGGATATATTTGATCTGGTGATGCATGGAACGCCTGTGCTGTTGCTGGGAATTAAGATCTGGCGTGAGCGCCAGCGCCAGCGTGATGGTGATCTTCCGCCGGGCCAGTTTTGATCCGCCATCATTTGCGGCTTGCTGACAGCCGATCCAGCCTTAGCCGCTGACGTTCATCGAACAGGCGTCTGCTGCCTGCCCACACCGCCGTCAGGCTGCCCAGTCCGGATCCGGCCGCAATCATGAACAGAATCATCAGCTGGTATTTGGCGGCCTCCATGGGGGGGCTGCCGCCAAGGATCTGGCCGGTCATCATCCCGGGCAGGCTGACCACACCAGCTGTGGTCATGGCATTGATGATGGGAATCATTCCGGAACGCAGGGCATCGCGGCGGATATTCGAGATAGCCTGTTTCCATTCATGGCCCAGCATCAGCCTCGCCTCGATGCGCTGGCGCTGCTCCCAAGTGCTGCGGGTAAGGCTGTCCAGGGCAATGGCGATGCCGGACATGGTGTTTCCCAGCAGCATTCCGAGCAGAGGGATCAGATACTGGGGTTGATACCAGGGTTCGACCTGTATCACCACGGTCAATGCCAGCAGGGTGATCAGGAAAGAAGACAGAAACATGGACAGGGTTCCCAGCCCATAGCCCCAACTGCCGCGGAAGCGGCGTTGCTGGCGGGCCATTACTTCGTACCCCGCCACGGCAAGCATCACCAGGGTCATCAGGGCGATCAGCCACAGGTTGGTCTGGGCAAACAGGGTTTTAAGGATCATGCCCAGAATCAGCAATTGCACGGTGCTGCGGGCAGCGGCAATGAGCAGTTGACGACCGATACCCAGATGCAATGCCCAGGATAGTCCCGCCAGCAGACACACCAGGGTAGCGGCAATGCCCAGATCCCAGGCGGAGAGGCGTATCAGCTCCATGTTTCCCTGTCCTCCATGGCGAATCTGCCTTGAACCATGACCGCCCGATCTGCGGCAACCCGCGCCAACTGGGCGGGGTCATGGCTGACCCAGATTGCCCCGGCCTGGTTCTGTTGCAGATAGTCATGAATGATTTTTTCCATGACCTTGGTGCTGGCGTTGTCCAGATTGGCCGTAGGCTCATCCAGGAGCAACACCCGTGGCTGGTTGACCAGCATGCGCACCAGCGCCAGGCGTTGTTTCTCGCCACTGGACAGGCGTCCGGTCTGCCAGCTCAATGCATCGCCAGGAAAGCCAAGGGCAGACAGCAATTCTGCAGGCCAGTGCCGGGCGTGTTCGCCGACGCTGTCCCCCCACCACTGGCTTTCCGCAGGCAGCAACCCTACCTTGCGCCGCCACTGGGAACCGGTGAAACGGCTGCGGGGGATGTTCTCCAGCAGCACTTCTCCGGTATTGACATCCAGATCGGCAATGGCGCGCAGCAACAAGGTTTTTCCCGAGCCGGATTGGCCGTACAGGCCCAGGCAGTTGCCTGAGAACAGGCGCAGGTTTGTTGGCCGGATGAAGTCTGTCGCCAGTGCCAGCGTCTCCAGTATCGGTGGTTTGTGATGCATGAACGATGTCCGGTCTGACGGGTTCAGGCCGATGTCCGCTCAAACATCAGGTCCCATACCCCGTGCCCCAGACGTTTTCCCCGGCGCTCGAACTTGGTGATGGGACGGGTTTCCGGCTGTGGCATGTATGTGCCGGTGCCGGCCAGATTCTTGAACAGATCCGGATGATCCGAGAAGTGGCGCATGATATGCCGGGCATAGTCCTCCCAGTCTGTGGCTGCGTGGAATATGCCTGCGGGTTGCAGCAGCCTTGCCAGCAGCTCCACGAAATGAGGTTGAACGATGCGCCGCTTGTGGTGCTTCTTCTTGTGCCATGGATCAGGGAAAAACAGCTGCACACCCTGCAACGATGCCGGTGGGATAACCTGTTGCAGTATTTCCATGGCATCAGTGCTCATGATGCGCACATTGCCGATATCCTCTTCCGCTAGTTTCAGCAACAGATGTCCCACACCCGGCGTATGCACCTCGATACCCAGAAAATTGCGCTGTGGAAAGGTCTTCGCCATGACGGCCAGAGATTCCCCATCGCCAAAGCCGATTTCCAGCCACACCGGGTTTTCATTGCCGAACAGTTGCGGAAAATCCAGAGTCTGTGCGGGAACAAAATCCACGCCGTAAATCGGCCAGTGTTGCTTGAATGCCTTTTCCTGTCCTGGCGTCATGCGTCCGGTGCGCAGTACGAAACTGCGGATCGGGCGATGCCTGGGCCTGGTTTCGTGCACCTAGAAAAACAGTCCTTCCACGGGGGAGGAAGCGGAAGCGAAGCGCTTTGCCGGCATGCGCCCGGCCAAATAGGCTTCGCGACCCGCCTGTATGGCTTTTTTCATGGCAGAAGCCATAAGCACGGGGTTCTGGGCTGCGGCGATGGCAGTATTCATCAATACCCCATCGCAGCCCAGCTCCATGGCTACTGCGGCATCGGAAGCTGTACCCACGCCGGCATCCACCAGGATGGGCACTTTGGCATTTTCCACGATGGTGCGGATGTTCAGCGGGTTGCGCACGCCAAGGCCGGAGCCAATGGGGGCGGCCAGGGGCATGACTGCGACACAGCCCATGTCTTCAAGCTCGCGGGCGACAATGGGGTCGTCGTTGGTATAGACCATGATGTCGAAACCGTCCTTAATCAGTTCCTCGGCTGCTTTGAGCGTGGCTATGACATCGGGAAACAGGGTTTTTTCATCGCCAAGGACTTCCAGCTTGACCAGGTTGTGACCGTCCAGTAATTCCCTGGCCAGGCGGCAGGTGCGTACAGCGGTTTTCTGGTCATAGCAACCGGCCGTATTGGGCAGGATGGTGAATTTGTCCGGTGGCAGCACGTCCAGAATATTTGGTTCATCGGCATTTTGTCCGATATTGGTGCGGCGTACCGCGATGGTAATGATTTGTGCTCCGGATGCATCGATGGCGGCGCGGGTTTGTTCCATATCCAGATATTTTCCGGTTCCCACCAGCAAGCGGGATGAAAACTCGCGCCCGGCGATGAGGAAGGTATCTTTGGTTTCTGACATTGATTGACTACTCCAGGAAAACGTATGCGGGGATTCTAACCTGAAATGCGCTGCAAGGCTCAGCCGCCGCCGATGGCCTGCACGATTTCCACGGTGTCGCCTTCCTGCAGCTTGTAAGCTGCATGCTGGCTGCGTGGAATCAGCTCTTCATTGACCTCCACAGCATAACGTGTTCCCTGGACGGCCATGTTTTCGATCAAGATGCCCAGTGTTAATTCGTCTGCGACGCTGGTTCTCTTGCCATTTACCAGAATTTTCATGAATGAATAGGATATGGGTTATAACTAGCTCGATTTTACACTAAAATCAGAAGTTCACATCGCTTTTGGGGGGAAGCTGCTGCATGAAAAAATTCCACGAGAATCTCATAACGACCGAAGAGGCGGGTACGCTGGACGGTGTTTTCGCCCGCCGCCTGCATCGTTCACCGGATGGCCTGGCCTACCAGTATTATGATCGTAACAGTGATCGTGACAGTGGCGAATGGAATAGCTATACCTGGGCGCAGATGGCAGATCAGATTGCACGTTGGCAACAGGCGCTGGGCAAGGAAGATCTGCGTCAGGGAGATCGGGTGGCGGTTCTGCTGCGCAACTGCCCCGAGTGGGTGATGTGGTATCAGGCGGCGTTAAGCCTGGGACTGGTAACAGTGCCCCTGTATACAGATGACCGTCCGGACAACATCGCTTATATTCTGGAAGAAGCAGGAGTAAAAGCGATGCTGGTGCAGGACGCCGGTCGCTGGAAGCGCCTGGTGCCGGCTCTGCCGGAAGAAGGGGAAGGGCAGTTGCAGCGGGTGATTTTGCTCGATGGCAGTAATGAGGCCAGCAAGTTCAGCCGTAACGATGAACGCATCCGGCTGGTTGCACAATGGCTCCCCGAGGTTGGCGGTGAGCTGCTAGTGCGAAAACATGCCGACCCCCATGCCCTGGCTTCCATCGTATACACTTCCGGCACCACGGGGCGATCAAAGGGCGTGATGCTCAGCCATCACAACATGCTGTCTGTCGCCCATGGCGGCCTCACCTTGCTGGATTGCTACGAAGAAGATCTGTTTCTTTCCTTCCTGCCCCTTTCCCATACTCTGGAGCGCACTGCGGGGTATTACCTCCCCATTATGGCCGGCTCCTGCGTAGCCTATGCGCGCTCGGTGGCGCAACTGGGTGAAGATCTGATGCGAATCCGCCCTACGGTATTGATTGCCGTTCCCCGAATCTTTGAGCGCGTGTACGGCAAGATCAAGGATCAGCTGAAAAAGAAACCGGCCATCGCCAGCAAATTGTTCCAGCTTGCGTTGGATGTAGGCTGGCGCAGGTTTGAGTACAAGCAGGGGCGCGCCAGCTGGTCTCCGAAACTTTTGCTGTGGCCGATCCTGAACAAGCTGGTCGCCAGCAATGTGGTCGCCAAGCTCGGTGGGCGCTTGCGGGCAGCGGTAAGCGGGGGGGCGCCCCTGTCGCCGGATATCGCCCGGGTCTTCATCGGTCTGGGCATCCCCATCGTCCAAGGCTATGGCCTCACCGAAACCAGCCCGGTAATCAGTGTCAATCCACTGGAAGACAACATCCCCACCAGCGTCGGCGTGACCATCCGCGGCACAGAAGTGAGGATTGGCGAGAACGACGAGCTGCTGGTGCGTGGCCCCGGGGTGATGCTGGGATACTGGAACAATCACAAGGCCACCACAGAAATGATCGACCACGATGGCTGGTTGCATACAGGAGACCAGGCCAAGATCGAAGATGGACATATCTTCATTACCGGCCGACTCAAAGACATCATGGTGCTTTCCAATGGAGAAAAGGTTCCCCCGGCAGACATGGAAATGGCGATTGCCCTGGATCCTTGCATCGAGCAGGTGATGGTGGTTGGTGAGGGCAGGCCCTATCTCACAGCCCTGGTGGTACTGAATGAGGAGAACTGGCCGGCTCTGGCCGAAGAACATGGCTTGAGCCCGCATGATACTGCCAGTCTGAAGCACAAGAAACTGCATGCTGATATGCTCAGGCGCATCAAGGCTGCACTGTCGGATTTTCCCGGCTTTGCAAAAATTCGCCAGCTGCGGCTCATGCTGGAACCCTGGACCATAGAAGACGGCCTGATTACACCGACGCTGAAGATCAAACGGCCCAAAGTGCTGGAGAGTTTTGCCGAAGAAGTCGAATCCATGTATTCCGGCGGGCCAACCAACTGAGTTGCGGTTATAATCGTCGGGCGTCTGAAATGCGGGTATCGTATATCGGTATTACCCCAGCTTCCCAAGCTGGTGAGGCGGGTTCGACTCCCGCTACCCGCTCCATTTTTCTGATTGACAATTCAGGGTGCTCCTAGTATCTTTGCCGCCCTGATTTTCCTATGGCTAGGTAGCTCAGTTGGTTAGAGCACAGCACTCATAATGCTGGGGTCGGCAGTTCGAATCTGCCCCTAGCTACCATA
>JAJRUY010000152.1 GCA_024277555.1 Gammaproteobacteria bacterium
CGGTGGCTGGTAGTAGCGCCGGGCGAAACCCCAAATAGCAAGCGCCAGTTGCGCCTGGCCATCCACACCGCCGACAGATCCGCGTTGCTGTACAGTGCTTCCGATATCGAAGTCTGGCCTTCGGATGATCTGCACAGCCACCCCTTCCTGAAAAAGCTGGGACCGGATGTCCTGGAAGAGAGCACAAATACCCGGGATATCCGCCAACTGCTGCTGTCCGGCAGATTCAGCAGGCGGCAGCTAGGCGCCCTTCTCACCGATCAGTCTTTTGTGGCGGGCTTGGGCAACTACTTGCGCTGTGAGATATTGTTTGCCGCCAGACTGCATCCGCGCCAGCGCCCCGGCGAGCTGAACGATGAACAGTGCCAACTGCTGGCGGAGAAGATTCTTGCCTTGCCGCGCCAGTCCTGCGCGAGCCGGGGTATTACCAATGATTTGTGCTTGGCGGAGAAGCTGATGAAAGCAGGTCACAGTTTCGAGCAGGCACGCTTCTGGGTCTTTCGCCGCGCAGGAGAACCATGCTACCGATGTGGTACACATATCGTTCAGGAAAGGCGCGGGGGGCAGGTTTGTTATCTGTGCCCGGGCTGCCAGGGTGATGCCGACTGATCAGCGTGCGCCGAAAATTACCATGGTCTTGCCCTTGACATGAATCAGCCCCTGGGCCTCCAGGTTTTTCAGTACCCGGCCAACCATTTCCCGGGAGCAACCGACGATGCGGCCGATCTCCTGACGGGTGATGCGAATCTGCATGCCGTCGGGATGGGTCATGGCATCAGGTTGCTCGCACAAATCCAGCAGGGTGCTTGCCACCCGCCCGGTGACATCGAAGAAGGCCAGATGGCTGACCTTGCGGCTGGTCTGCAGGAGGCGTTCGGACAACTGCTTGCCCACGGCAAAAAAGAAATCCTTGGTGTGATCCTTCAGTTCGTTTTCCAGCAATGCCTGCAGACGCTGGTAACTGATTTCCGCGATTTCGCAGGCGCTGCGGGTGCGGATGATGACGGAGCGGGTTGATTGGGGAACAAACATGCCCATCTCGCCAATGAACTCCCCCTTGTTCGCATAGGCCAAGATGATTTCCTTGCCGTCTTCATCTTCGAGCAATACGGTCAGTTGCCCGCCAAGAATATAGAGCAGGGTGTCTGCGGGGTCGCCGGGCTTCATTAATTCCTTGCGCGCCGGATACTTGTGGATGTGGCAATGTGCAAGAAATGGCGCCAGCCACTGTGGAGGCGGTGGAGGGGGATTTACTATGCTCATTCTTTTCTACCCTTCTGATGGTGTTGCTTTCATCCTTTGGTATGGCATTCTGCCACGAGTATGCTTGTACGGCAAAGCTGTAATTTGCCCCGGCCTGTGTTAGCTTCCGGATCCAGCCGGTATTGAAAGAGGAAGCAGTCAATGAAAGCGCGTGTAAGATGGGTGGATGGCGCCTTGATGCTGGGCGAATCAGGCAGTGGCCACATAGTGGTTATGGACGGGCCGGAAGAGCATGGCGGGCGGAACCTGGGAGTGCGGCCAATGGAGATGTTGCTCCTGGGCATGGGAGGGTGTACGGAATTTGACGTTATGCATATCCTGAAAAAAAGCCGCCAGGATGTGCGCTTCTGCGAAGTCGAGCTGCAGGCGCAACGCGCAGATGCTGAACCCAAAGTGTTCACCCGCATCCATGTACACTTCAAGGTGGGAGGCCGGGGGTTGACGGAAAAGGCGGTGGAGCGGGCGGTCAGACTGAGCGCGGAAAAATACTGTTCTGCATCCATCATGCTGGGGGAAACCGCCGAGATCAGCCATGACTTCGAGCTGGTCGATCTGGATTGACGCCGGGCTTGCGGGGAAATGCCGGATTCCCGTGAATCCGACTCCCGAGAATTTCAGCGTTCTTCCTTGCTGAGCAAGATGCCCAGGCTCAGGAACAGCAGGCCGAGTACGAACACCAGTGTCCATCCGGGTATGCTGATACCGAACAGGGACCAGAGGATTTCACCGCAGTCTCCGCTGCCCTTGAATACATCTTCGACTACCTTCATAAGAGAATCGTTTTCCAGCATGAATTCCAGGGTGCCACCGCAGCTGAGCGCCTCATCGGTGGCGTATTGCAGCCACAAATGGCGCAGTGCAATGCCGACACTGACAAGGCTGGCCGCAGTCAGCAGCAAGCCGTAAATGCGTCGGCTGAACCCGCTGGGGTTGTGCACCAGGGCGACGAGGAAAATCGCGCTTATCACCATCATGGAGATGCGCTGAAAGATGCACAAGGGGCAAGGCTCCAGTCCGAGATGGTACTGGAAATAAAACAGGGCCGCGCCAATGGCGGCAACGCAGGCCAGAAAGCCGGCAAGAAATGGTGCGCGTCCGCTATACATTACCGGTTTCCGGTGGAATGTTTGCGCATCTTCTGCATTTGTTCCCGCATGGATTTTTCTACCGCTTCAATTTCGGCTCTGTCCACTGCCCCATCCTTGTTGGCATCCATGTCGGCAAACTGCTTTTCCTGGGGGGCGAGAAACTCGGCTTTGCTGACGGCGCCATCTTTGTTGCTGTCCAGCTGCTGCATGAATGCGTCGGACATGGAGGTGGGGCTGGCTCCAGGCGGCAGGGCAACTGCCATTGCAGGAAGTAGGGCAAGAATAGACGGGATGATGAGTTTTTTCATGGAAGTTCCTGGTTGCTATTGGAATTAAAGGGGTGCCTGAATCTGTATTTCTCATTGGTGACGCATGGATTGCGATAAAAAAGACCTGTTTTTCCAAGCGTATATTTCGTTGCCGGGGCAAGAGTTTCTCTTGGAGAGTGTACAAATATAGGTCAGGGTTTGGCTGCAGAAGTTCAATATGTTCGGGATTTGTTGTCATTTTGCAGCACTATCAATAGCGTTTGTACTTTAGCAGCAAGGCCGGAAAGGTCAACAGCATTCGAATCCTGACCAGCAGGGCTGCAAATAGAACAGTGCCTGTCGGGGCACATGCCCCATTGCGGTAAAAATTCAGTGTCTTCCGGTTGGTTTTCTGTGGTTTAATGCCAGCGGAGAGAGGTGACGCCTGGTCTGGAGCAGAAAATGGCCAACCATTCGCAAGAACAAGCCGGAAATTGGCTGGCCCGGCAGGCAGGATTGGATGCCGCCTGAGGTTGGCTCCGTGGTGTTCGCTATACCGGAAACCAGAGCCGGAACAGCTATTGTTGCCGTGCGTTTTATCGAAGCCATGTCAGAGGTTCCGTGAGGAACGGGTTGACAGGCATGGTTGGTTGGAGATGGATGCGCTTTACGAAATTTTGTCCGCATAGGTTTGTTGAGACAGGAAATCTGTTGTTATGAATGCCCAGCAGCCTGGGATGTCCACAAGCAAGGAACCGGAAGAAGGAGCGCCACCGGCAGAACCGGTTCGCTCGAAAAAGAGCGCATGGGTAATGCTCATGGTGCTGGTGCTGTACGGGATGCTTGTAGTATTGGTCATTTTCAATGGCTATCAGGAGTATCAGTCTCTGCGCCTGCTGGAATCAAGCGCCGGGGGCGTCACCGCGCCGGCATTGACACTTTCCCGTCTGGTGCTCAGTCATGGCTTGATGCTGGTGTTGATGCTGGTGGCCCCGGCAATACTTATGTATGTACTGGTTGGGCGGGAGAAAGAGCTGGCGCAAATGCGCATTCAACATGAGGCGTTGCAATCCCAGCTGCGTTATCAGAGCTTTCATGATCCCCTGACATCCCTGCCAAACCGCATGCTGCTGGAAGAGCAGCTTACCAACAAGATTGCCGCTGCCCGCCGTTCGGGAAAGCGCTTTCTGTTTCTGCTGGCCAGCCTGAATGACTTCAAACGCATTAACCAGAACCTGGGGTATGAAATCGGCGATGATGTGTTGCGGCATGTTGCCCAGAATATCGTAAACGGATTGCGCGATGCAGATGCGGTGGCGCGCTTTGACGGAGATGTGTTCGCTGTGGTCGCAGACATCAAAGAAAAGGTGGAAGCCAATATTATCGCCCGAAAAGTACAGAGCAGTCTTGCGCGCCCCATCGATGTTGCCGAATCACCCTTGACAGTGAATGCCGCCATTGGCGTGGCCATTTTTCCTGATCAGGGCGAAGACATGGCAGTGCTCATCAAGCATGCAGGCAATGCTGTAACCAAGGCCCGGGCAGCAGGCAACAACAGCATTGTGTTTTCCGAAGAAGATGCCAGCAGCGGCATGGAAAGGCTGGCGCTGATTACCGGCATCAAGGATGCCATGCTGGAAGGCCATCTGAGCATGGTATATCAACCCAAACTGAAGCTGACCTCACCAGATACCCATACCTTCGAGGCACTGCTGCGCTGGCACCATCCTGAGCATGGATTGCTGCCTTGCGACATGTATATTCCTTTGGTGGAACAGACTCGTCATATCATTGATCTTACCCACTGGACGGTAGAGAACATTTTTTCCACCCAGCGTGATCTGCTGGACAAAGGCATAAGCATCAGCATCGCCATCAATCTGTCCACCAGGGTGCTGGACGAGGATGGCTTTCCCCTGTGGGTGGAGCGCATGATCAGCCAGTACGGGCTGGATCCCGCCCAGGTTCGTTTTGAAGTTACGGAAAGCGCCATCATGCAGGACTCGGAGCGCGCCCTGCAGGTGTTGCTGCAACTGGCGGCCATTGGCGTTGGCCTGAGCATCGACGACTTTGGGGTCGGGCATTCGTCTCTTGCCTATCTTTCCCGCCTGCCTGTGGATGAACTCAAGGTGGACAAGAGTTTCGTGCTCAACATGATCCGCTGGGAAAGCGACCGGGCGATTGTCAGGGCAACCATCAATTTGGCCCATGATCTCGGATTGAGCGTGGTGGCGGAAGGCGTTGAGGACATGGATCAGGCGGCCATATTGCGTGAAATGGAGTGCGACATGCTCCAGGGTTACTACATCAGCCATCCATTGACCGAAGAACAGCTGCAGCAGTGGATTTCATCCCAGGCCGCCTGAGTGTCTTGTAAGTGGTTATATTAAAACAGAAAACCAAGATTTATCGTCTGTGGGGCGCCGGTTCCTGCGGAATAATACCAGTTGACCTAAATAAGCTTTTTTTGTTATACATACGGGGTTTTTACCACGCCCCATGGGCGATATCTTTAACGTAACTGAGAATAATTAGGAGTTGGGAAATGAAAAAAATCATCGTGATCGCGGCGCTGGCCGCCGGCATGGGTTCTTTTGGTTCAGCGGCAGCTGCGGGTGATGTGGCTGCGGGCAAGGCAAAAGCCGGCGTATGTGTCGCCTGCCATGGCGCTGCCGGCATCAGCCCCAATGCACTGTGGCCAAACCTGGCCGGTCAGCATGCAGATTATATGGTCAAGCAACTGAAAGCATTCAAGGCCGGTACGCGCAAGGATCCTTTGATGTCTCCGCAGGCGGCCCAGCTCTCTGATCAAGACATGGAAAACCTGGCGGCATACTTTGCCAGCCTGAAGTAAGTTGAACCAGAAACAGGGAGCAGCCGAGCGCTCCCTGTTTTTTTTGCA
>JAJRUY010000153.1 GCA_024277555.1 Gammaproteobacteria bacterium
CCGCCCTTGCACCGATCTTGTTGCCCAGAGACGATATTTCTTCACTCATCAATAGCTTGGGCTATTGATTCGATCAGAAATTCGCCTCTGAACAACAATCTCGGCACAATCATCGGACTTCCAGGTGAAACATCCGGGATAGCCTGCATTTTTCACCGTGGTTCGGGAATTCCGGTCGATCTGGCAAAATGCGCTGCCAGGTCGGGCGGAAGCTAAAACAGGACAGGCTGAAGATGTTGGTAATTGTCTGATTATTGGTTACAGACTGAATCATAGATCTTTTTCCATAACGGGTTTCCGGCCCGGCGAGAAATGCGGGACAGGCTACTGAAGTCACTTGGCTTCGGCCTTCGCCGGAGTGATAAAAATCGAGTTGTTGGAGATATCCTGCAGGGTGCCTCGATTAATTGTCATACCGGCGCAGGCCGGTATCCACAACCTATTGATTTGTCTGGACTCTGGTTTTCGCCGGAGTGACGAAATCTGTATTTTTCGAGGTACCCTGCAGTCGTTACAGACTCATTTCATATTGGACAAGGCCAGGGGTATCACAAACAGCTGATTTTCAGTACTCTGTGAAAAACCGTGCCTTTCAGGATCTGCCATGCCAGGGTTTCTGTCCAAAATCAGCGTTTTCATGTACCGCGTGATGCAGCGCTTTCTTGCCGATGGCGGGCTGGAAAGAGCCGGCTCGCTTGCGTACACCACTTTGTTGTCGCTGGTGCCGTTGATGACGGTGGTATTTGCCATCCTGTCGGCGTTTCCCATTGCCGATAAAGTCAGCGATATCGTGCAGGATTTTATCTTTCAGAACTTTATGCCGGCTTCCGGAGAAGTGGTGCATCAGTATCTGCTGGAATTCAGCAGCAAGGCATCCAGACTCAGCGGGGTGGGTTTCCTGGCCCTGCTGGTGGTGGCTATTATGTTGATGGCGACCATTGACAAGACTTTCAACGCGATCTGGGAAGTCCGGCGCAAGCGGCGGGCGCTGAGCAAATTCCTGGTGTACTGGGCGATTCTGTCCATGGGGCCAGTGCTGGTTGGGGTCAGCGTGCTGGTAACTTCCTATCTGGTTTCACTGCCCATGATTTCTGAAGCGACTGCCAGTGGCATGGGTCGCACGCTGCTTGCTTGGGTGCCGACCCTGACTTCCGGAGTAGCCTTTACCCTGCTGTACTGGCTGGTTCCCAATCGCCCGGTCAAACTCTGGCATGCGCTGCTGGGCGGAGCTGTTGCCGCTGTATTGTTTGAACTGACCAAACAGGGATTTGCCTGGTACCTCACCACCTTTCCCACCTATGAAGCCATTTACGGGGCGCTGGCGGCGATTCCCATCTTTCTGCTGTGGATCTACCTGTCCTGGCTGGTAGTGTTGCTCGGGGCTGAATTCACCTATGGGCTTGGTGCGTATCGGCAGCTGCTGCGCCATGGGGATGATGCGGCCGCCGAATTGGAGAATATGCTTTGTCTGCTGCTGCAGCTCGTGCACGCCCAGAAAAAAGGTGACGCCGTGGCGCTGCGGAAACTTCTGCATTGCAGTGCAGATGCTGAGTATCTGCTGGCGCAACTGCAGCTACGCAAGCTGGTGGAGCGCAATGAAAAAGGGCGCTGGCTGCTGGCCAGAGGCAGCCAGGGCGTAACCCTGTATGAGGTGTATCTTGCAGCAGGCCGCCGCCTGCCTACTGCTTCAGAGCCCGCATGGCCCAAAGATCCGGCCTTGCAGGAATTATATCAGCGGGCGGATACATCCCTGGCCGAGATACTGAATCTGCCGCTGGCCTCGTTAGGGTTGAAACAAAGGTAAAACTGTCAGGAGTTTTTTACTCATGTACCTTTGGTGGCCTGTTGCTCCTGCAATTCGCGTACGGTTTTACGTTGCTCCTTTTGCTTTGCTGTGAGAGCTATGGCATCGAGATAAGGCACGACCCCTTGAGCGCGTATGATCTCCCGGCCTTTTCTGGAAAGAGCGAAGGAGATGAAGCGCTTGATCTCTTTCAGTCGTGAGTTTTTGCGTGTCATATAGGTGATATACAGCGGCCGATACAACAGATAGTGTCCGGACTTGATGTTTTCGAAGTCAGGTGTTTTCCCTTCCAGGGCAAGGAGCTTGACATCACGTTTTCTGGCGCTGGAAATGCCCGAAATTCCAATGGCGTTGGGGTTTCCTACCACGGCTTTTTCCAGCGGTCCGGATGATGGGTATTGTGCCGATCCCTTGAATTCTTGCTCAGGATTTCCCCACACGAGCTGTCTGAGGGTGCTGCCTACCCCTGATGTTTTTCCTTTGCGAATCAGCAATTCTACCGGAGCATCATTTCCTCCCAGTTCCTTCCAGTTGGTTATCTTTCCCTCATACAGGTCTTTCACCTGTTTCAGGCTGATGTTGGAGGCTGGATTGTCCTTGTGCACCATGACCACAAGGGCATCCCAGGCGACCGGCGTCATGCGTACAAAGCGCTCTTCCGCTATGCCGGCAATCTTTGGCCTGCAGGAGCCCCCTATGTTTACGCTACGGTCTTTTACCCGCCGAATACCTTTGGTGGCTCCTCCTCCTTCGAGCACAAAATGCACACCATAGATTTTTTCATATTCAGAGGCCAGCTCCTTCATGAAAGCTTTTTTGGTGATGCCGCAGCCTGCCCAACGCAAGGTGCGCGGGTCATCA